>NZ_CBFHAZ010000013.1:0-94275 GCF_965653655.1 Pseudomonas onubensis
AATGCGGTGGATCAGTGAGCAGAGATGTAGCTGACCCACCGCATTCGCGAGCAAGCCCGCTCCCACATTTGGAATGTATTTCATCTGATCGTTCCCACGCTCTGCGTGGGAATGCCGCCCTGGACGCTCCGCGTCCGCGCTTGGGGCGTGACGCAGAGCGTCACAGGATGCATTCCCACGCAGAGCGTGGGAACGATCTGTGCATAGGCCAATAAATATCGGTTTCTTTCGTAGGAGGTTTCTGAATGTTACCGGCCGCTCTAAATGTGTAACCCCACGCCCAATCCTGAGGCAATGTGCTACGCCTGTGCCCCGAAAACCCGCGTTTTAGACGCCCTCGGAAATAAGATTAAACGCCAGACTTGCCGTGCTAGAAGGGTTTGCGAATAATAGGCCCGCAATTTGCAGCATCAACAGGTTTAATATCTTTTGTCTCTGCATAAAATTCAGAGGCTGTCAATGTGCTGGAACCGCTTTCTCAGTGCTTCTGTAAATTGTTGTCGCATTGAGGAAATATCGGCTTCCGGCCTGTCGTTAGAATGCCGATCACTCGCTCGTCGTCTCCTGTATCAATTCGGGGTAGGACGCAGCACCGCTATTCGGTTTCACTTAAGTCGCATCGTGGGCCACGGCTCATTCTGCTTTTTGCCCTATACCGATGGAGTCCCAAGATGAAGAAACTTGTGCTGTTGGGCGCCCTGGCGCTGTCCGTGCTGTCCATGCAGGCCTTCGCTGATGAAAAGCCTCTGAAAATTGGTATCGAAGCGGCTTACCCTCCGTTTGCCTCGAAGGCGCCGGATGGCAGCATCGTCGGTTTTGACTACGACATCGGCAACGCCCTGTGCGCTGAGATGAAGGTCAAGTGCGTATGGGTTGAGCAAGAATTCGACGGCCTGATCCCTGCGCTCAAAGTGCGCAAGATCGACGCGATCCTGTCGTCCATGTCCATCACCGAAGACCGCAAGAAGTCTGTGGACTTCACCAACCGCTATTACCTGAGCCCAGCGCAGCTGGTGATGAAGGAAGGCACTAAGGTCAGCGACAGCCTGGATGAACTGAAGGGCAAGAAAATCGGCGTGCAACGCGGTTCGATCCACGATCGTTTCGCCAAGGAAGTCCTGGCGCCTAAAGGTGTCACGGTTGTGCCTTACAGCTCGCAGAACGAAATCTATCTGGACGTGGAAGCCGCTCGTCTTGACGGCACCGTGGCCGACGCCACCCTGCTGCAAGATGGCTTCCTGAAAACCCCGGCCGGTAAAGGCTACGCGTTCGTGGGCCCACAGTTCACCGACGCCAAGTACTTCGGTGACGGCATCGGTATCGCTGTGCGTAAAGGCGACAAGGCCGACCTGGACAAGATCAACGCGGCCATCGCGGCGATTCGTGCCAACGGCGAATACAAGAAAATCCAGGACAAATACTTCGACTTCGATATTTACGGCGCTGACCCTAAGTAACTCGTCGCAGCTGACTGTCCACAATGGCGCAAGCAACAGAATTCCTGAGGTTTGCGCCATTTTTTCATCCCCCTTTTCGAGGACCTGAATCATGTTGAACGGCTACGGGGCTGTCATCCTCGATGGCGCATGGTTGACGCTTCAGCTCGCCTTGTCGTCCATGGCCTTGGCCATTGTTCTGGGTCTGATCGGGGTCGCGTTACGCCTGTCGCCGGTGCGCTGGTTGGCTTGGCTGGGTGACTTGTACTCCACGGTGATCCGCGGGATCCCCGACCTGGTGCTGATTCTGCTGATTTTCTACGGCGGCCAGGACCTGCTTAACCGCGTCGCGCCGATGCTTGGCTATGACGACTATATCGACTTGAACCCCTTGGCCGCCGGTATCGGCACCCTGGGTTTCATCTTTGGCGCCTACCTCTCGGAAACCTTCCGTGGCGCCTTCATGGCCATCCCCAAGGGCCAGGCCGAGGCCGGCCTTGCGTATGGCATGAGCAGTTTCCAGGTGTTTTTCCGGGTGATGGTGCCGCAAATGATTCGGCTGGCGATCCCTGGTTTCACCAACAACTGGCTGGTACTCACCAAGGCCACCGCGCTGATTTCGGTGGTGGGCCTGCAAGACATGATGTTCAAGGCCAAGCAGGCGGCAGACGCCACCCGCGAGCCTTTTACCTTCTTCCTCGCAGTGGCGGCGATGTACCTGGTGATCACCAGCGTATCGTTGCTGGCCCTGCGTTACCTTGAGAAGCGCTACTCGGTAGGCGTAAGGGCGGCTGATCTATGATCTTCGACTACAACGTCATCTGGGAAGCCATGCCGCTGTACCTTGGCGGCCTGGCAACCACCCTGAAACTGCTGGCCATTTCGCTGTTCTTCGGCCTGCTCGCCGCCTTGCCCCTGGGCTTGATGCGTGTGTCCAAGCAGCCGGTCATCAACGGTGCGGCCTGGCTCTACACCTATGTGATCCGCGGCACGCCGATGCTGGTGCAGCTGTTTTTGATCTACTACGGCCTGGCCCAATTTGAAGCGGTGCGTGAAAGCTTCCTGTGGCCGCTGCTGTCGAGCGCCACGTTCTGCGCGTGCCTGGCGTTTGCGATCAACACCAGCGCCTACACCGCCGAAATCATCGCCGGCAGCCTCAAGGCCACGCCGAACGGTGAGATCGAAGCGGCCAAGGCCATGGGCATGTCGCGCTACAAGCTGTACCGCCGCATCCTGCTGCCGTCGGCCCTGCGCCGCGCGCTGCCGCAGTACAGCAACGAAGTGATCATGATGCTGCAGACCACCAGCCTGGCGTCCATCGTCACCTTGATCGACATCACCGGTGCTGCACGCACCGTGAACGCTCAGTATTACTTGCCGTTCGAAGCCTATATCACCGCCGGCGTGTTCTACCTGTGCCTGACCTTTATCCTGGTACGCCTGTTCAAGTTGGCCGAGCGCCGCTGGCTGAGCTACCTGGCTCCACGGAAGCATTGATATGGAACGTATCGATCACCTGTTGCCCTGGGGGCAGCTGGGCTGCGAGCGTCAGCTGAGCGTATTTCGCTTCGGCAGTGGCGAGCGCAAGGCCTATATCCAGGCCAGCCTGCACGCCGACGAATTGCCGGGGATGCGCGCAGCGTGGGAGCTGAAAAAGCGCCTTACCGAGCTTGAACAGCAAGGCGCCCTCAACGGGGTGATCGAGTTGGTGCCGGTGGCCAACCCGATGGGCCTGGGCCAACTGCTGCAAGGCAGCCACCAGGGGCGTTTCGAGGTGGGTAGCGGCAAGAATTTCAACCGTGATTTCGTCGAGTTGAGCGCGCCGGTTGCCGAGTTGCTCAAGGGCAAGCTGGGTGATGATGCCCACGCTAATGTGCGCATGATCCGCCAGGCGATGGCCGACGCACTCGCCGCATTGCCCGCGCCGAGCAGTCAGCTGCAAGGCATGCAGCGCATTTTGCTCAGCCACGCCTGCAGCGCCGATGTGGTGCTCGACCTGCATTGCGACGCCGAAGCTGCATTGCACATGTATGCGTTGCCCCAGCACTGGCCGCAGTGGCGCTCGTTGTCGGCGCACTTGAATGTGAAAGTCGGCCTGCTGGCGGAAGACTCCGGCGGCAGTTCGTTTGATGAGGCGTGCTCGCTGCCGTGGTTGCGTCTGTCGCAGGCGTTCCCGGACGCGCAGATTCCACTGGCGTGCCTGGCGACTACCCTGGAATTGGGCGGCCAGGCCGACACGGGCCGTGATGAAGCGATTTTCCATGCCGAGGGCATCCTGGCGTTCCTGGCCGAGCAGGGCTTGATCACAGGTCAATGGCCGGCGCCGCAATACGAAGCGTGCGAAGGCTTGCCGTTTGAAGGCACCGAATTGTTGTTCGCGCCCCATGCCGGCGTCATCAGTTACCTGCGTAAAGCCGGTGATTCGGTGCAGGCGGGCGATGAGATTTTTGAAGTGATTGACCCTCTGACCGACCGCGTCAGCATTGTCTGCGCGGGTACATCCGGGGTGTTGTTTGCCGTTGAACGGCTACGTTATGCCCAAGCGGGTTTCTGGCTGGCCAAGGTGGCGGGGCGCGAAGCGCTGCGTCACGGGCGCTTGCTCAACGACTGACCACCTGTTTTTGTGAGAACCGACCGCATGTACAAACTTGAAGTCCAAGACCTGCATAAACGCTATGGCAGTCATGAAGTGCTCAAAGGCGTGTCCCTGGCCGCAGCGGCCGGTGATGTGATCAGCATCATCGGTTCCAGTGGTTCGGGCAAAAGTACCTTTTTGCGCTGCATCAACCTGCTGGAGCAACCCCACGCCGGCAAGATTCTGCTCAATAACGAAGAGCTGAAACTGGTGGCCAACAAGGACGGCGCCATGAAGGCCGCCGACCCGAAGCAACTGCAACGCATGCGTTCGCGCCTGTCCATGGTGTTCCAGCATTTCAACCTGTGGTCGCACATGACTGCGCTGGAAAACGTGATGGAAGCGCCGGTGCATGTGTTGGGCATGTCGAAAAAAGACGCGCGTGAAAAGGCCGAGCACTACCTGGCCAAAGTCGGCGTGGGCCATCGTAAGGATGCGTTCCCCGGCCACATGTCCGGTGGCGAGCAGCAGCGCGTGGCCATCGCCCGCGCCCTGGCGATGGAGCCGGAGGTGATGCTGTTCGACGAACCCACCTCGGCCCTCGACCCGGAGCTGGTCGGTGAAGTGCTCAAGGTGATGCAGGACCTGGCCCAGGAAGGCCGCACCATGGTGGTGGTGACCCACGAAATGGGCTTTGCCCGTGAAGTCTCGAACCAGTTGGTGTTTTTGCACAAAGGCATCGTCGAAGAACGGGGTAACCCGCGTGAAGTGCTGGTGAACCCGCAGTCCGAGCGGTTGCAGCAGTTCCTGTCCGGTAGCTTGAAATAATCAAGACTGCTTTTGTGCACTCAAATAGTGCATATTTCGCAGCCTTGAGGTCGCCTCGTTTCCTGTGGGAGCTGGCTTGTTGTGGCGAGGGAGCTTGGCGAGTCGTCGCACCGTCCCGCACGACAGCGCAGCTGGAGCCGGCGTTTGGGGGTGCTTCGTACCCCAGCGCAAGCAAGCTTGCTCGCCACAACAAGCCAGCTCCCACATTAGATCTCATATGGTTTGAGATTTGTGTTGGTTTCCGGGCTAGCATTGGCCTTTGTCTTCATCACCGTTCTTCGTTTCGGATAGCACTCCATGACCGCCCATAAAATTGGTTTCCTGATTTGGCCCAGCACAAAAGCACTCACGCTTGCGCTGGCTGAGGAGGCTTTGCGCGTTGCTCAGCGGGTGCATCCGGATGTGGTGTACGAACTGTCGTTCTTGCAGGCCGAACCGCGCACCGAAGGGGCCTGGCAATTACCGGGCGAGCCTTGGGCCGGCAAGCTTGAAGGCTTCCAGAAACTGTTCCTGCTGGCGGACGAACCGCCGACCGTGATCGCCTCTCAGCTCAGCACCGCGCTCAAGCAGCTTGTTCGGGCGGGCTGTGTGATTGGTGGCTTGTCGGCGGGCGTGTACCCACTGGCCCAGTTGGGTTTGCTCGACGGCTACCGCGCCGCCGTGCATTGGCGCTGGCAGGATGACTTCGCCGAGCGTTTCCCCAAGGTGATCGCCACCAGCCATTTGTTCGACTGGGACCGCGACCGCCTGACCGCCTGCGGCGGCATGTCGGTGCTCGACCTGTTGCTGGCGGTGTTGGCCCGTGACCATGGCGCCGAACTGGCCGGTGCGGTCTCCGAAGAGCTGGTGGTGGAGCGCATCCGCGAAGGCGGCGAGCGCCAGCGCATCCCACTGCAAAACCGCCTGGGCTCCAGCCATCCGAAGCTGACCCAGGCGGTGTTGCTGATGGAAGCCAATATCGAAGAACCGCTGACCACCGACGAAATTGCCCAGCACGTGTGCGTGTCGCGACGACAACTCGAGCGGATCTTCAAGCAGTACCTCAATCGCGTCCCGAGCCAGTACTACCTGGAACTGCGCCTGAACAAGGCCCGCCAGATGCTCATGCAAACCAGCAAGTCGATCATCCAGATCGGCCTGTCGTGCGGTTTCTCCTCGGGGCCGCACTTCTCCAGCGCCTACCGCAATTTCTTCGGCGCCACGCCGCGTGAAGACCGTAACCAGCGGCGCAGCAGCAGCCCGTTTGAGCTGTCGTCGGTGCCGTCCGAGCGCGGTTGAGCCGCTTTACTGCTCCCCCTCTGTTTCGGACGAAGTGGCTGAGGACTCGGTCTCTGTGTCGGAGTTGATGGGCGCCGGTTGCCGAGCCTGCGGCACGTCAAAATCCACCGCCGTGCGGTTGTAGTAACGACGCAACATGGCAAGGGTGGCGGGTGAGAACCGGTTGTCGCTCAAATCGAAACCTGCCGCAGCGTCAGGGTCGACCTCCAGCAGGTCGGTGGGCAGTTCAGTAATACGGTTATTGCCCAGGTTCAGTTGCGTGAGCTCCGGCAGGTTGAAGGTACCGCGCGGTGCCTCGGTAAGCCCGCTGCTTTCCATCATCAAGGTGGTCAAGCCAGACATTTTGCTCACATCGGGCGTGAGTTCCAGCGGGTTGTCACTCAGGTCCAGGTATTCCAGGGTGTGCAGGTCGCTCAAGGCGTCGACACTGCTGGGGGTCAGGCGCAGATGGCTTCGCGTCAGGCTGAGGGTCTTCAGCCTGGGCAGATTGAACACATCGGCGGGGATGTCTTGCAGCCGATAACGGTGGATCAGCAAACTTTCCAGGTTGGGGAACCGAGCCAGAAAGCCATCAGGTATTGAGGTGGTTTCCTGCGCTCGCATGTCCAGCCGGGTCACGTGCTTGAAATCCACGTTCAGTTTTGGCAAATCGCCCAGCAGCGGCAGTGTTATTGCCATTTGATGGGTCTGTGCCGGCGGCTCATGATTTAAATTCAGGCTGGTTTCGCGGCGCCAGCCTTCCTCCAGTATGTCCTTGAGTTGCCCGCGAATGAGTTGTTGCTCTGCGCGTGACACCTCGCCCATGGGTTGGTCTATGAACGGATCGCGCGTGGGTACATTCACGACCCACTCCTGCAGGTCCGCCTGCAGGCGTTCATAGTCTGCGGTCAGGTCTACCAGTGCCGCCATTGATTCATCCAGGCTGCCGGGCAGCCTGAAGATAAATTGATTGGCTTCATAGGGGGTGTAGGTCGGGTAAAGCGCCTGAGCCAGGCGCAACTCGGCAGGGTTGGCGTCTGCGCCAAAATGTTCTCCGGTGGCCTGGCAGTAGGTTTTGATCCTTTGCAGGGTCGCGCGTGAGAGCGGGTTGCCGGAAAGGTCAAAGGCCCTGGCAGCGGTGGCGGGCAGGGAAAAGAGCGTATCGGGTAGCCTGCGCAGGTAGTTGTCGCGCAGGTTGATGCTTCTCAACAGCGGCCGGTCAAGCAGGCCACTGGGGAGCAGGGACAGCCCGGTGTTGCTCAGGTCCAGCGTTTGCAGGTGGGCCATGTTTTCCAGATTGGGGGCAAGCGCCAGCGGGTTGTTGGCAAGATCCAGGGTGTGAAGTGCGGTCAGGTTGGCGAGGTCTGCGCGGCTTTGGGTGGTCAGGTTGAGCGCGCAGTTACGCAGGGTCAGTGCATTGAGGGGGGTCAATGCGGTGATCTCGGCAGGCAGGGTTCTCAGGGCGATGTCACTGATGGCCAGCCGGCGCAGCCCGGGGAAACGCGCGAGGAAAACCGGTGTGCCTCGGGTGGTGAGGTAGCCCCTCAACTCCAGACTGGTGATGTGCCCGAAACCGGTATCGAGTAGGGGCAGTTCGCCGTATATGGGCTGGTTGAGTTGTAAAAAGTGTCCATTGTCATACGGTGGGTCCAATGGTGTTTCGTGGCGCCAGGCACTGATTAGTCGTTGGGCCCAGACAAAGCGGTTCTGCTGTTCTGAGGCAATTGTCCAGCGGTTTAACGGCAGGTCGGTGCCCAGCAATGTTTGCGGCACATTCTGCCGCCAGGCCAGCAGGCGGTTGTTTAACTGTGAGAACTCCTGTTTCAGGTATTGCAGGGTGAGTAACGGCGTGCCGGGGTCGTGTTGCATCGACACCAGTACGGCGTTCAACTCGCTGGGGCTCAGGCGCGGATACAATTCGTGCAGTCGTTCTTCCAGTGTCGGCTGCGCGCTGCCGTCCGGCGCCGAGGGGCTTGCCTCGTAGCCTTCCATGCCGCCGGGCAGGCGCATCAGTGTCGGGTCGTAGGCCGGTTTGAGCACAGGTGCTTCGGCCAGCAGCGCGCCGACGTCCTCGCGCCCCAATGTGTGCTGGCGCAGGGTTTCTTTCAAACGTGGGCCTTGCCCGATATGAATACCCAGTGCGCCGCGCTGCGCGTCGGGCAGCGCCTGGAGCACGGCGGTATAAAAATCGGTTTCGCCCAGCAGGGTGCCCTTGCTGTCTTCGGGAATATAGTCACCCTCAATGGTGCGCACGAGCAGGCGCTGGATCGGCGCCTCGGCGGAGCCGACGGCATCGCGGACCGGGCCGGTGCGGCTGAAGTCGCGCACTCGCAGGCGGACCTGCGGCGACCAGCCCGGCAGGTTCTCCAGGGAGTGCAGGGCGAGCCGGTGGGTGTCGGCAGTTTCCAGCGTGCTCATGTACAGGCCTTCATATGCTCGGCTGATTCTGACCTGATGTGCCGCCCAGCGTGCGCGTTCAACCAGGTGTGCGGGCACGTTGCCCTGGTCGATTGCCAACAGGTCCTGGCCGGTGGCGCCGAGCAACACTTCTTCGCCGGCGCTGGTCGGCAGGCCGGGTGTGGTGTCGAGGATTTTTTGCAGGCGGGCGTCTTTGGTGATTTCTAAGCCGCGATAACGGGAGTCAAACATCGAGGCGCGTTTGTCCTGGGCTTTGCTTGCCAGCTGTTTGCGCAGTTTTGCGGCGCGCACGTGCAGTTGCGTGGCAGGTGTACCGAAGTCTTCTTCGAGCAAGGTTTTGCGTTCTGATTCGTCCAGGGTTTCCAGCAAGGTCTTGAGCAAGCCGCCGTTGTTCATCTGGGCTTCGTGTATTTGCGCCACGGCGGCGTCTTCCCGGCCCTTATGTTCCCAGACGGTTTCACCTTTGGCGTTGAGAAAGCGCAACGTTTTAGACTCGGGCCACAGGCCTGTCTGGCTAAGCAGCCAGAGCTGGGTCTGCACATCGGCCTTTTGATAAATCAGTGGGTCATCACTGTTCATTTGGTCGATGAAGTCTTGCAATTGTTGATCGATAAGACTGCGCTTGAGTGTGTCGGCCAACAAGGGTGGCGCCGGCTGATTGTCCATATACAGCTTGCGCAGGGCGCCGTCGTCGGTGCCGCTGATGCGATGGGCTTGCTCCAGGCGTGTTTCGCTGATGCTGTCGGCGGGTGGGCCGAGGCGGCGCAGCAAGGTGGTGCGATCCCATGTCAGTGGGCGGTCCAGTGGTGTCAGCCAGGCACCTTTTCCATTGCCAATAATGGGTGGGCTGTAGGCATGCGCGTGGGTTGGGTGCGCCAGCATGGCGTTGCCGGTGGATTGCTTGACGGAAAAATGCTGCCCGTTGAGCGCCAGGATCTGTTTGTCGGCGAGGGTGTGTAACCCTTCGCGGTTGGGCTGTGATTCGTCGGCCAGTTGAATGTCATGGGCATAGGGCGCCAGGTCCGGGTTCCATAAGCGGGTTTTTCCGTCGCTCGTGGTGACCGGGTGAAGACCGTCAAGGAAGTCCCAGACTTCACGCGGCAGTGTCTCTCGCAGCAGGCCTTCGGCAATCGGTGCGCCAACTGCGAACATGCCCAGTTGCACCATTTGCTCAAGGATCGACATCAGGTGCCCGAATGCCTGGCGTTTGAGGCCCTCGGCCCAGCCGATGATGCCTTCGAAAACCTCATCCATCAGTTGGTAGGCGGTGTAGCCGAGCATCAGCAGGCCTAGCGGTGGAATGAAGGGGGTTGCGATGAAGGCGGCGACTTCGAGCAGGGCTTTGCCGATTTTCTGCACAATGTCCCAGCGCTGCCAGCGTGCCTTGCTGTCGACGTCGGCGGTGGACACGGCGATGTCTCGCGCATCGTTGAGCAATTTGCTGAGCTTGGTCTCATACAGATGCTCATACAGGTCACCGCTGATTTTTGTCGCATGCAACTGCAGTTTGGGTTTGGCGATCGGCTCGGCGCGCCATGCCGGTCTTGGGTCGCCGGGAGTCGGCTGATGCCAGATCACCTCGGATAAGCGGTTGTTCAGGTCGGCAAAGAAGTAGGCGCGGTGTTCGTGGTTGACGAAGCGGCTGAAGAACGCCTGGTACTCGGTATCGCGTAGTTTTTCGCAGAGGTCCTGAATAAACGCTATGCCGTTGGCGTAATACTTGAGGGGGGCCATTGGGTCGCCAGGGATGTACGCCACCATGGGGGCTTCGCTGTGGTGCAACTCCAGGTCTGCGGCAAACAGCACAATGCCGGCCAGTGGCGCATCCATCAGGCTCAGGCTGTGGTTGAGCAGCGTCTTGCCTTCAAGCGTCAGGCCGCTGAAGCCTTTGAGCTGCTCCTGCAGGGTGCGCAGCACTGCGTTGCTGCCATCTTTTTTCAGGCGTGCCATGTGCACTGCCGCCTGGGCCTCGGCCTTCAGGCTCTCGACCACCTTGCTGCGCAGCGCGGCTTTGCGAGTGGCGTTTTTGCCACCGAAAAATGTTTCGAGGTAGCCTTGGTATTGCGCGCCGATGTCCAGTTCACGGCACAGCCCGATGAATTCCTCGATACTGATTTTGCCCTTCAGCGCAGGCAAAGTATCGAACTGCCCCGAAGCGGAGGGTTGGGTGATGAAGGTTGACTCTGCGGTGTAGGCGGCTTTTTCGCTTTCTGCGGCGTCGAAGTTGTGCAGCGCCGCGTCCACCAACGATACGGTCCAGGCTTTGACACCCCCGGTTTCGATGGGGAACAGCGGTATCGTCAGGGGCGCGTACAGGCGCAGGTAGGTGCTACTGACATCGGGCGCGATATCAAACTGCGCCTTGAGCGCGTTTTGCAGCAACGGCGCGGCGAAAGCTTGCGGCGTTTTCAGGTCGGCCAGCGCCGTGTCCAGGGCGTTTTGCGCCGCCCAGCTTTTCTCCGTGGCCTGCTTGAGCGCAGCCTGTTGCTCGCGGCTGGCGCTGGCCTGCCAGTCTGCAAAGTCAAGCGAGGTGCTTTTCAAGGTCTGGAGCCTGGCGTTTGACGCATTTGCCAACCATTGCGGCAGACGGGTATGAACCCCGGCAGGCACTTTGCTTGCGGCCTGTTTGAGCCGATGGCTGATCGTCGTCAGTGTGAGGATGGACATGTGGCTGATCCTTCAGTGAGTTGAGTCACCTTCATCACAGCAAGCCTGATTGGCACCCGGGGGCCAGATAGTTGACGCAACCTTTGAAATCAGCAGGCGATGCCCCTGCCTCTCAAACGATGCAACGTTTAAACTGCGCCATTGCGACGCTATTTGTCGCATTGGCGTAAACCCGCCAAAAACGCGGGTTGGCGCTATAAGAAGTTGTCGCTTGGCGGCAAGGCCGCGCTGAAAACTGTCCTTACAATCCCTGCATCGCCCGCCAGTTCCAGGCAGGCGTTCCTCTTCAGGAGACTCCGATGTCCGTTGAGCAAGCCCCGGTGCAACGTGCCGATTTCGACCAGGTGATGGTGCCCAACTACGCACCTGCCGCCTTTATCCCCGTGCGTGGCGCAGGTTCGCGCGTGTGGGACCAGGCCGGTCGCGAGCTGATCGACTTTGCCGGCGGCATCGCGGTCAACGTATTGGGCCACGCCCACCCGGCGCTGGTCGGTGCACTGACCGAACAGGCCAACAAGCTGTGGCACGTCTCCAACGTGTTCACCAATGAGCCGGCCCTGCGCCTGGCCCATAAACTGATTGACGCCACCTTTGCCGAGCGCGTGTTCTTCTGCAACTCCGGCGCCGAAGCCAACGAGGCCGCGTTCAAGCTGGCCCGTCGCGTGGCGTTCGACCGTTTCGGCACCGAGAAATACGAAATTATTGCCGCGCTGAACAGCTTCCACGGCCGCACTCTGTTCACCGTCAACGTCGGTGGCCAGTCCAAGTATTCCGATGGTTTCGGGCCCAAGATCACCGGTATCACCCACGTGCCTTATAACGACCTGGCCGCGCTCAAAGCCGCCGTGTCGGACAAGACCTGCGCCGTGGTGCTGGAGCCGATCCAGGGCGAAGGCGGCGTATTGCCGGCCGAGCTGGCTTACCTGCAAGGCGCCCGCGAACTGTGCGACGCCAACAACGCGCTGCTGGTGTTCGACGAAGTGCAAACCGGCATGGGCCGCAGCGGCCACCTGTTCGCCTACCAGCATTACGGCGTGACGCCAGACATCCTCACCAGCGCCAAGAGCCTGGGCGGTGGTTTCCCGATCGCAGCCATGCTGACCCGTGAAGACCTGGCCAAGCACCTGGTGGTCGGCACCCACGGCACCACTTACGGCGGCAACCCGCTGGCGTGCGCGGTGGCCGAGGCGGTGATCGACGTGATCAACACCCCAGAAGTGCTGGCCGGTGTGAACGCCAGGCACGACCTGTTCAAGGCACGCCTGGAGCAGATCGGCAAGCAATATGGCATTTTCACCGAAGTGCGCGGCCTGGGCCTGCTGATCGGTTGCGTGCTGAGCGATGCGTTCAAAGGCCGTGCCAAGGACGTGTTCAACGCGGCCGAAAAAGAAAACCTGATGATCCTGCAAGCCGGCCCCGACGTGGTGCGTTTCGCACCGAGTCTGGTGGTGGAAGACGCGGATATCAACGAAGGCCTGGACCGCTTCGAACGTGCTGTGAAGACGCTGACGCAAGCGTGATGGACCGCTTGGCGTCTGGTGATCAGACGTCGAGCACATATTTCAAATGCCGGACCAGAATCCAATCTGGGAGCCGCTTGTGTGGCGAGGGAGCTTGCTCCCGCTGGAGTGCGTAGCGCTCCCAAAATATTGGGGCCGCTACGCAGCCCAGCGGGAGCAAGCTCCCTCGCCACACACGTGCGCTTACACCCTGTGTTGATTCAAAACCTGTCCGGCATTTTTCCCTCTGTGAGTTTTTCGAGTTAAGGAGTGACACCATGCTGGTGATGCGCCCCGCGCAAATGGCTGATCTGGGCGAGGTACAGCGTCTGGCTGCGGACAGCCCGATTGGTGTCACCTCCTTGCCGGACGATGTGGAACGCCTGAGCGACAAGATCGCCGCCAGCGAAGCGTCCTTCGCGGCCGAGGTGAGTTTCAACGGTGAAGAAAGCTATTTCTTCGTGCTCGAAGACACCGAGACCGGCAAGCTTGCCGGCTGCTCGGCCATCGTCGCCTCGGCCGGTTACTCGGAGCCGTTCTACAGCTTCCGTAACGAGACCTTCGTGCACGCTTCCCGCGAGCTGAAGATCCACAACAAGATCCACGTGCTTTCCCAGTGCCACGACCTCACCGGCAACAGCCTGCTCACCAGTTTCTACGTGCAGCCTGCGCTGGTCGGTTCGCCGTGGTCGGAACTCAATTCCCGCGGCCGCCTGCTGTTCGTCGCCAGCCACCCCGAGCGCTTTGCCGACTCGGTGGTGACCGAAATTGTCGGCTACAGCGATGAGAACGGTGACTCGCCGTTCTGGGACGCCATCGGTCGCAACTTCTTCGACCTCAACTACGCCGCCGCCGAGCGCCTGTGCGGGCTGAAAAGCCGCACCTTCCTCGCCGAACTGATGCCGCACTACCCGATCTACGTGCCGCTGTTGCCGGACGAAGCCCAGGAGGCGATGGGCCAGGTGCACCCGCGTGCGCAGATCACCTTCGACATCCTCATGCGCGAAGGCTTTGAGACCGACCACTACATCGACATCTTCGACGGCGGCCCAACGTTGCACGCACGGGTCTCGGGCATTCGCTCGATCGCCCAGAGCCGCGTGGTGCCGGTAAAAATCGGCGAGATGGCCAAGGGTGTTGGCCGCCAGTACCTGGTAAGCAACGCGCAGTTGCAGGATTACCGCGCGGTGATGCTGGAACTGGATTACGCGCCCGGCAAGCCAGTGACCCTGGACCTGGAAGCGGCCGAAGCGTTGGGCGTTGGTGAAGGCGCGAGTGTGCGCCTGGTAGCGGTTTAAAAAGAGAGTTTCGCGGGTGGCTGCAAAGCGGCCCGTCTGAGGAGATAGCATGATCGTTCGTCCCGTACGCAGCAGCGATTTACCGGCCCTGATTGATCTGGCGCGCAGCACCGGCACCGGCCTCACCACCTTGCCGGCCAACGAAGAACGCCTGACCCACCGGGTTGGCTGGGCGGAAAAAACCTTCCGTGGCGAAGCCGGGCGTGGCGATGCCGACTACCTGTTCGTGCTGGAAAACGACGAAGGCCGCGTGGTGGGCATTTCTGCCATCGCCGGTGCCGTCGGCCTGCGTGAGCCTTGGTACAACTTCCGGGTCGGCCTCACGGTCAGCGCTTCCCAGGAACTGAACATTTACCGCGAGATTCCGACGCTGTTTTTGGCCAACGACCTCACCGGCAATTCCGAATTGTGCTCGTTGTTCCTGCACGCCGATTACCGTACCGGCCTTAACGGCCGCATGCTGGCCAAGGCGCGCATGCTGTTTATCGCCGAGTTCCCGCAGCTGTTCGGTAACAAGATCATTGCCGAGATGCGTGGCGTGTCCAACGAAGCCGGGCGTTCGCCTTTCTGGGAAAGCCTGGGGCGACACTTTTTCAAGATGGAGTTCAGCCAGGCTGACTACCTCACCGGCGTGGGCAATAAGGCGTTTATCGCTGAGCTGATGCCCAAGTTTCCGCTGTACAGCTGCTTCTTGTCTGAAGACGCGCGCCATGTCATCGGTAAGGTTCACCCCGACACCGAGCCGGCGCTGAGCATGCTCAAGAGTGAAGGCTTCAGCTACCAGGGCTATGTCGATATCTTCGACGCCGGCCCGGCGGTGGAATGTGAAACCAGCAAAATCCGTGCGGTGCGTGACAGCCAGTCGCTGGTGTTAGCCATCGGCACGCCGGGGGACGACGCTACGCCGTTCCTGATCCATAACCGCAAGCGCGAGGAGTGCCGCATTACGGCCGCTCCGGCCCGGCTGGCGGCAGGCACTTTGGTGGTCGATCCGCAAACCGCCAAGCGCCTGCAACTGGTGGTGGGTGATCAAGTGCGCGCTGTTGCGTTGTCTGCTGCTCGGGAGTCGAAATAATGAATTCGCTGTATATCGCAGGTAGCTGGCTGGCTGGCCAGGGTGAACTGTTTGAATCGCGCAACCCGGTGACCCAACAGGTGCTGTGGGCCGGTAATGGCGCCACCGCCGAACAGGTTGAGTCCGCCGTGCAGGCAGCGCGCCAGGCGTTTCCAGGCTGGGCGCGCCGCCCGCTGGACGAGCGCATCAGCATGCTGGAAACCTTTGCCGCCGCGCTGAAAACGCGCGCCGATGAAATCGCCCGCTGCATCGGCGAGGAAACCGGCAAGCCCCTGTGGGAATCGGCCACCGAAGTCACCAGCATGGCCAACAAGATTGCCATCTCGGTGCAAAGCTACCGCGAACGAACCGGCGAAAAGAGCGGCCCATTGGGCGACGCCACGGCCGTATTGCGTCACAAACCCCACGGTGTGGTGGCGGTGTTCGGCCCTTACAACTTCCCGGGCCATTTGCCCAACGGGCATATCGTGCCGGCCTTGCTGGCGGGTAACACGGTGCTGTTCAAGCCGAGCGAGCTGACCCCAAAAGTCGCCGAGCTGACCGTGCAATGCTGGATCGAAGCCGGTTTGCCGGCGGGCGTGCTGAACCTGCTGCAAGGTGCGCGGGAAACCGGCATAGCGCTGGCGGCCAACCCAGGCATAGACGGCTTGTTCTTCACCGGCTCCAGCCGCACGGGCAATCATCTGCACCAGCAGTTCTCCGGGCGTCCGGACAAGATCCTCGCCCTGGAGATGGGCGGCAACAACCCATTGGTGGTCGACGAAGTGGCCGATGTGGACGCGGCGGTCTACACCATTATTCAGTCGGCATTTATTTCGGCTGGCCAGCGTTGCACCTGCGCCCGTCGCTTGCTGGTGCCCGAAGGCGCCTGGGGCGATGCCTTGCTGGCGCGTCTGGTGGCGGTGAGCGCGACCATCGCAGTCGGTGCGTTTGACCAGCAGCCGCCGCCATTCATGGGGTCAGTGATTTCCCTTGGCGCGGCCAAAGCCTTGATGGACGCCCAGGAACTGATGCTGGCCAATGGCGCGGTAGCGCTGCTGGAAATGACCCAGCCTCAGGCTCAAGCGGCCTTGCTGACGCCAGGCATCATCGACGTGACCGGCGTGACCGAGCGCGAAGATGAAGAACTGTTCGGCCCATTGCTGCAAGTGATCCGCTACGCTGACTTTGCCGGGGCGATTGCCGAGGCCAACAACACTCAATACGGGCTGGCCGCGGGGCTGTTGTCGGACTCCGAAGCGCGCTATCAGCAGTTCTGGCTGGAAAGCCGCGCCGGTATCGTCAACTGGAACAAACAGCTGACCGGCGCTGCCAGTACTGCGCCGTTCGGCGGTGTGGGTGCTTCGGGCAACCATCGCGCCAGCGCCTATTATGCGGCGGACTATTGCGCGTACCCGGTGGCGTCGCTGGAAACCCCAAGCCTGGTGGTCCCGGCAACGCTGACCCCGGGCATTACGCTGATCTAAAGGTGGGTGCGGGCCCATGTGGGAGCGGGCTTGCTCGCGAAAGCGGTGGTTCAGTCGCCAGATGTATTGACTGACACACCGTATTCGCGAGCAAGCCCGCTCCCACACAAGCCCGCTCCCACAGTTGATTTGTGGTGTGTTCAAGTAATTTGATGCCTATAAAAACAGATGTTCGTGGAGCCTCGCCGATGAAATCCTATGAAGTCAATTTTGACGGTCTAGTGGGGCCGACCCATAACTACGGCGGTTTGTCCTACGGCAACGTCGCGTCTCAGAGCAACAGCCAGCAGTCTTCGAACCCCAAGGAAGCGGCGTTGCAGGGCCTGCAGAAAATGAAAGCCCTGATGGACATGGGCTTTGTGCAAGGCGTGCTGGCGCCGCAAGAGCGCCCGGATGTGGCCGCCTTGCGCAACTTAGGCTTCAGCGGCACTGACGCCCAAGTGATCCAGCAAGCCGCCAAGCAGGCGATGCCTTTGCTGGTGGCCAGCTGCTCGGCGTCGAGCATGTGGGTGGCCAACGCTGCCACGGTCAGCCCGAGCGCCGACACGGCGGATGGCCGCGTGCATTTCACTGCTGCCAACCTCAACTGTAAATACCACCGCAGCATCGAGCACCCGACCACCAGCCGTGTGCTGGGGGCGATGTTTGCTGACGGCAAACACTTCGCCCATCACGCCGCGTTGCCGGCGGTGGCGCAGTTCGGCGACGAAGGCGCGGCCAACCACACGCGTTTTTGCCGAGAGTACGGCGAGGCTGGGGTTGAGTTCTTCGTGTTCGGCCGCAGTGCCTTCGACACCCGTTACCCGGCGCCGCAAAAATATCCGGCGCGCCAGACCCTCGAAGCCTCCCAGGCGGTTGCACGTCTGCACGGTTTGAAAGACGACGGCGTGGTGTACGGCCAGCAGAACCCGGCGGTGATCGACGCCGGCGTGTTCCATAATGACGTGATCGCAGTGGGCAACGGCGAAGTGCTGTTCTACCACGAGGACGCGTTCCTCAATACCGAGCAGATGCTCGCCGAATTGCAAGGCAAGTTGGGCAAGCTGGGGGGCAACTTCCAGTCGGTGTGTGTGCCCCGCGCCCAGGTCAGCGTAGAGGACGCGGTGCGCTCCTACCTGTTCAACAGCCAGTTGCTGACCCGCGCCGACGGCTCGATGCTGCTGATCGTGCCGGAAGAATGCCGCGCCAACGAGCGTGTCTGGCAGTACCTGCAAGGCCTGACCGCGTCCGGTGGGCTGATCCGTGAAGTGAAAGTGTTCGACCTCAAGCAAAGCATGCAGAACGGCGGTGGCCCAGCGTGCCTGCGCTTGCGTGTGGCCTTGAATGAAACGGAACTGGCGGCGGTGAACCCAGGCGTTATCATGACCGCGCCGTTGTACGAAACCCTGACCCAATGGGTCGACAAGCACTACCGCGACAGCCTGCGTGAAAGCGACCTGGCTGACCCGCAATTGCTGCTTGAGTGCCGGACGGCACTGGATGAACTGACGCAAATCCTTAAACTGGGCTCGGTTTATCCTTTCCAGATCAATTAAATCCGCCTCTTTTTACACCCTGTGCTGAGAACTATTTATGACCACCGACACCCTGAAACTGATCCTTGAAGACACCGACGGCACCCAGCTGGAAACCTCCTGCACCCGCGTTGCCGTGGTGTGGCAGGGCAAGGAAATCTGGATCCAGCACGACGGCCGTGGCCAACTGCTGATCGGCGTGGACGTGGAAGAAGGTGACGCTGAATACGCCAACCTGCTGATGCGCCCGCTGGCCACCAACCTGATGAGCCTGCAATTGGAAATGGAACCGGCCGACGTTGAAGGTGATGACGACGATCACGTTCACGGCCCTGGCTGCAACCACTAAGGAAGCTGCTTATGCTCGCCCTCGGCAAACTGCTTGAACTGACCCTCGCCGGTCGCGAACCGGCGCAAAAAATTCAACTGACTGTCGACGGCGTGCAGATGCGCTGGCTCAGCGAAGGCGCGCTCGAAGTGCGCCCTCCGCAGGCCTTGGACAACGGCAGCGACCTGCTGCTGTCGTCCGGCATCCATGGCAACGAAACCGCGCCGATCGAACTGCTCGACCGCCTGTTGCATGGCATCGCCCGTGGGGAGATCAAGCCTCGCACGCGTATTCTGTTCCTGTTCGGTAACCCCGAGGCCATGCGCCGCGGCGAGCGTTACCTGGAACTGGACGTCAACCGGCTGTTCAACGGCCGCCACGAACAAAACATCGGCCCGGAGGCCATGCGCGCCGCCGAGCTTGAGCAATTGGCTCGCAGCTTCTTCAGCCTGCCGGACCGTTCGCGCCTGCATTACGACCTGCACACGGCCATTCGCGGCTCGAAGATCGAGCAGTTCGCGCTGTACCCGTTCAAGGACGGGCGCCAGCATTCGCGCCATGAGCTGGCGCGCCTGAACGCTGCCGGTATGCAGGCGGTGTTGCTGCAGAACAAAACCTCGATCACCTTTACCGCGTTCACCTACGAGCAACTGGACGCCGAAGCCTTCACCCTGGAGTTGGGCAAGGCGCGGCCGTTCGGGCAGAACCAGGGCGTGGATGTGTCACGCCTGGAAACCCGCCTCAAGCAGATCATCGAGGGCAATGAGCCCGAAACCGAGAGCGTCGATGGCTTGCAACTGTTTGCCGTCTCACGCGAAGTGATCAAGCACAGTGATGCGTTTCTGCTGCACCTGCCGGCGGATGTGGAAAACTTCTCGCCGTTGGCCAAGGGCTACCTGTTGGCTGAAGACGTGGCCAAGACCCGCTGGGTGATCGAGGAGGAGGGCGCGCGCATCATTTTCCCGAACCCGAAGGTCAAGAATGGTTTGCGGGCGGGGATATTGATCGTGCCGACCACGGATGCTGGCCTGGCATAAATCTAAAGGCTTGGCGGGATCCAAATGTGGGAGCGGGCTTGCTCGCGAAAGCGCAGTGTCAGTCAATACATAAGCTGACTGATAGACCGCCTTCGCGAGCAAGCCCGCTCCCACATTGGTTTTGCAGTGTTGCTTAGACCGCTACAGCACGCGGCTCGCTGCGACGGATCGCACGCACCTTGTGCAGCGTGTCGGCGCAAGTACGCGCAGCTTCCTGGCCCTTGTGCACGAAGTGCTCGTAGAAGAAGGTGTGGTGCTCGCTGCCCGCGTGGAAGTGATGCGGGGTCAGGGACACCGAGAACACCGGCACTTCGGTTTCCAGCTGCACTTGCATCAGGCCGCTGACCACCGATTGGGCAACGAATTCGTGGCGGTAGATGCCACCGTCCACCACCAGCGCAGCGGCAACGATGCCGGCGTAACGGCCGGTCTTGGCCAGCAGCTTGGCGTGCAGGGGCATTTCAAAGGCGCCGCCGACTTCGAAGAAATCGATGTCCGATTCCTGGTAGCCCTGGGCGATCATTTCGGCGAGGAAGCCTTTGCGCGATTGGTCGACAATATCCTTGTGCCAGCAGGCCTGGATAAACGCGACGCGCTCGCCGTGATGGTTTTTGCTTTTGCTGTCGATTGCGGTGGGTTGCATGTTCTGACTCCTGTTTAAGAAAAAAACAGGGCGTTATGAATCGAATGGGATTTCAAGGGTACGAACAGCGGCGTCATGCAGGCATGAGTTCAGCGCGCGGCCCTTGGGTGCCAATCCCGTTCTCTCTTCATCCGGACTATGACCGTCGGCCCCGGGATCACACCGGGTCTGCTGACCTTGTCGCCGTCCTGCGTGAGCAGTTCGAGGCGCCAAGCGCTCGCGGGCTATGCACATTGCGTGCAATTACCGCCGGTGGGGAATTACACCCCGCCCTGAGAACGTTGCCGCCAGAACCCTGGCGGCGGAGAGTTTTTAACATGGTTTTTCAAAAACTGCACGAGCGTCGTATCGATAAGCTATATCGGTTTGTTTGGTTGGTATTCGATTGAATGCACGTGGGGCTTGATATTGCGTGGCTTTGCCCGCAGTAATCGTTAATACGACAACAAAGTTCAGAGGCCCCCGGATGACCGTCATAGACCTGCGCAGCGACACCGTGACCCAACCCACCCCTGGCATGCTCGACGCGATGGCCACTGCCGTCAGCGGTGATGATGTCTACGGTGAAGACCCGAGCGTCAACCAGCTGGAAGCCGAGTTGGCCAAGCGCCTGGGCTTCGCTGCCGCGCTGTTCGTGCCCACCGGCACCATGAGCAACTTGCTGGCGCTGATGGCCCACTGTGAGCGCGGCGAGGAATACATCGTCGGCCAGCAGGCCCACACCTACAAATACGAAGGCGGTGGCGCGGCGGTGCTCGGCTCGATCCAGCCGCAGCCGCTGGAGGTGCAAGCCGACGGTTCGCTGGACCTGGACCACGTACTGGCGGCGATCAAGCCGGATGACTTCCACTTCGCCCGCACCCGCTTGTTAGCGTTGGAAAACACCATGCAGGGCAAAGTGCTGCCGCTGGCATACCTGGCGAAAGCGCGGACGTTTACCCGTGAACATGGCCTGGCGTTGCACTTGGATGGCGCGCGACTCTACAACGCTGCGGTCAAGCTCGGTGTGGATGCGCGGGAGATCGCTCAGCATTTCGACTCGGTGTCGGTGTGCCTGTCCAAAGGGTTGGGTGCGCCGATCGGCTCGGTGCTGTGTGGCTCCACGGCGCTGATCGCCAAGGCGCGGCGCCTGCGCAAGATGGTCGGCGGTGGCATGCGCCAGGCCGGCTCGCTGGCGGCGGCGGGCCTGTATGCCCTGGATCATCAGGTGCAGCGCCTGGCGGATGACCACGCCAACGCCCAATGGCTGGGGGATGCACTGCGCGACGCCGGCTTTGAGGTGGAGCCGGTGCAAACCAACATGGTGTACGTGCAGATTGGCGATCAGGCCCAGGCGCTGAAGGCCTTTGCCGCCGAACGCGGGATCAAGTTGAGCGCCGCGCCACGTCTGCGCATGGTCACTCACCTGGATGTCAGCCGGGCGCAGATGGAGCAAGTGGTGCAGACATTTGTCGAGTTTTCCCGAAAATGACCGTGCAGACCGTCTAATTGACTGTTTCTATCACATAAACACGCTGTACCCCCGGCAAAGGGCCGATATAATGCGGCCCTTTGCCGTCGCTCCGTCTGATGATGTTGCGCACTGGCCTTTGGCCGCAGACTCCGTGGAAGAACCTAATGAAAAGCGCAGAAATCCGTGAAGCCTTCCTTCGCTTCTTCGAAGAGCAAGGCCACACCCGTGTAGCCTCCAGCTCCTTGATCCCAGGCAATGACCCAACCCTGCTGTTCACCAACGCGGGGATGAACCAGTTCAAGGACTGCTTCCTGGGCCAGGAAAAGCGCGCCTACACCCGCGCCACCAGCAGCCAGAAGTGCGTACGCGCCGGCGGCAAGAACAGCGACCTGGAAAACGTCGGTTATACCGCCCGTCACCACACCTTTTTCGAGATGCTGGGTAACTTCAGCTTCGGCGACTATTTCAAGAAAGATGCGATCACCTTCGCCTGGACCTTCCTGACCGGCGTGTTGAAGCTGCCCAAGGAAAAGCTCTGGGTTACGGTCTACGCGACCGACGACGAAGCCTACGACATCTGGACCCAGCAAATTGGTGTGCCAGCCGAGCGTATGATTCGCATCGGCGACAACAAGGGCGCGCCTTACGCATCCGACAACTTCTGGACCATGGGCGATACCGGCCCGTGTGGCCCGTGCACCGAGATTTTCTATGATCACGGCGCCGATATCTGGGGCGGCCCACCGGGCTCGCCGGAAGAAGACGGCGACCGTTACATCGAGATCTGGAACAACGTGTTCATGCAGTTCAACCGCACCGCCGATGGCGTGTTGCATCCGCTGCCGGCGCCGTCGGTGGACACCGGCATGGGCCTGGAGCGGATCAGTGCGGTGATGCAGCACGTGCATTCCAACTACGAAATCGACCTGTTCACCAACCTGCTGAGCGCATCGGCGGCCGCCATTGGCTGCGCCAATGACAACCAGTCTTCGCTCAAGGTGGTATCGGACCACATCCGTTCGTGCGGTTTCCTGATCGCCGACGGTGTGCTGCCGTCCAACGAAGGCCGCGGCTATGTGCTGCGCCGCATCATTCGCCGCGCTTGCCGTCACGGTAACAAGCTGGGCGCCACCGGCAGCTTCTTCTACAAGATCGTTGCCGCGCTGGTGGCCGAGATGGGCGATGCCTTCCCGGAACTCAAGCAGCAGCAGGCCAACATCGAACGCGTGCTCAAGGCTGAAGAAGAGCAGTTCTCCAAGACCCTGGAGCACGGCCTGAAGATCCTCGAGCAGGACCTGGCTGAACTCAAAGGCACCGTGGTGCCGGGCGATGTAGTGTTCAAGTTGTATGACACCTACGGTTTCCCGATGGACCTGACCGCCGACATCGCCCGCGAGCGCGAGCTGACCATCGATGAGGCGGGTTTTGAGCGTGAGATGGAGGCCCAGCGCGTGCGCGCCCGTTCCGCCAGCTCCTTTGGCCTGGACTACAACACCCTGGTCAAGGTTGACGTGCCCACCGAGTTCACCGGTTACGCGGCGACCGTTGGCGCGGCCAAGATCGTGGCCATCTACAAAGACGGCAAGTCGGTCGACGTATTGAGCGAAGGCGACGAAGCGGTGGTGGTTCTGGACCAGACGCCGTTCTACGCCGAATCCGGTGGCCAGGTGGGTGACTGTGGTTTCCTGAGTTCGACGTCCGGGCGTTTTGAAGTGCGTGACACCACCAAGACCGGCGGCGCGTTCCTGCACCACGGCGTGCTGGTGTTGGGTAACCTGACGGTCGGCGCGCCGGTCGACACTCAAGTCGATGCCGACGTGCGGCATGCAACTGCTTTGAATCATTCTGCCACTCACTTGCTGCACGCTGCGTTGCGCCAAGTGTTGGGTGAGCATGTGCAGCAGAAGGGGTCGTTGGTGGACAGCCAGCGCCTGCGTTTCGACTTCAGCCACTTTGAAGCGATCAAGCCTGAGCAGATCAAGGCGTTGGAAGACATCGTCAACGCCGAGATTCGCAAGAATACCCCGGTTGAAACCGAAGAAACCGACATCGAAACCGCCAAGAAGAAAGGCGCCATGGCGCTGTTTGGCGAGAAGTACGGCGACGAAGTGCGCGTACTGAGCATGGGCGGCAGCTTCTCGGTGGAGCTGTGTGGCGGTATCCACGCTAACCGTACGGGCGATATCGGCCTGTTGAAAATCATCAGCGAAGGCGGCGTGGCCTCTGGTGTACGGCGTATTGAAGCGGTCACCGGCGCTGCGGCCCTGGCCTACCTCAATGCGGCTGAAGAACAACTCAAGGAAGCGGCCGGCCTGGTCAAGGGCAGCCGTGACAACCTGATCGACAAGCTGTCGGCCGTGCTGGAGCGCAACCGCGCACTGGAAAAACAGCTGGAGCAGTTGCAGGCCAAGGCGGCGAGCGCAGCGGGCGACGATCTGTCGGCCTCCGCGCTGGACGTCAAGGGCGTGAAAGTGCTGGCTGTGCGCCTGGACGGCCAGGACGGCAAGGCGCTGTTGGCCTTGGTCGATCAGTTGAAGAACAAGCTCGGCCGCGCAGTGATCCTGCTCGGCGGTGTCCATGAGGAAAAGGTCGTTCTGGTTGCCGGTGTAACCAAAGACCTGACTGGCCAACTCAAGGCCGGTGATTTGATGAAGCAAGCCGCTGCGGCAGTGGGCGGGAAGGGCGGTGGTCGTCCGGACATGGCGCAAGGCGGTGGTGTAGACGCAGGCTCCCTGGACGCGGCCCTGGCCCTGACCGTGCCGTTTGTCGAGGCCGGCATTTAAGGCACTGTTAATGAGCCCATGGTCTAGTCATGGGCTCGTTTGGGTGCTGGAAGATTTGTTTATTGGGCGCCCCTTTACGGGCTGAGGCGGCTTAGAAATGGCTTTGATCGTACAGAAATTCGGAGGCACCTCGGTCGGTTCTGTCGAAAGAATCGAGCAGGTCGCCGACAAGGTTAAGAAATTCCGCGACGCCGGCGATGACCTGGTGGTGGTGCTGTCGGCCATGAGCGGCGAGACCAATCGCCTGATCGATCTGGCCAAGGCAATCAGTGGTGATCAACAGCCGCTGCCGCGTGAGCTGGATGTGATCGTGTCCACCGGCGAGCAGGTGACCATTGCCTTGCTGGCCATGGCACTGAACAAACGTGGCGTGCCGGCAGTGTCCTACACGGGCAGCCAGGTGCGCATTCTCACCGACAGCGCGCATACCAAGGCACGCATCCTGCAGATCGATGATCAGAAAATCCGCACAGATCTGAAAGCCGGCCGCGTGGTAGTAGTAGCTGGCTTCCAGGGCGTGGACGAGCAGGGCAACATCACCACCCTCGGGCGTGGCGGTTCGGACACCACCGGCGTGGCGCTGGCAGCGGCTCTCAAGGCCGATGAATGCCAGATCTATACTGACGTGGACGGCGTGTACACCACCGACCCGCGTGTGGTGTCGGTGGCCCAGCGCCTGGACAAGATCACCTTTGAAGAGATGCTGGAAATGGCCAGCCTCGGTTCCAAGGTATTGCAGATCCGCGCGGTGGAGTTCGCCGGCAAGTACAACGTTCCGCTGCGCGTATTGCACAGCTTCAAAGAGGGTCCGGGCACCCTCATTACTATTGATGAAGAGGAATCCATGGAACAGCCGATCATTTCCGGTATCGCTTTCAACCGTGATGAAGCCAAGCTGACGATCCGTGGCGTGCCAGACACCCCGGGCGTGGCCTTCAAGATCCTCGGCCCGATCAGCGGTGCGAACATTGAAGTCGACATGATCGTGCAGAACGTTTCGCACGATAACACCACCGATTTCACCTTCACCGTGCACCGTAACGAGTACGATGCGGCTGAGCGTATTTTGCAGAACACCGCGAGCGAGATTGGCGCCCGTGAAGTGGTCGGCGATACCAAGATCGCCAAGGTGTCGATCGTGGGCGTTGGCATGCGCTCCCATGCCGGCGTTGCCAGCCGTATGTTCGAGGCGCTGGCCAAGGAAAGCATCAACATCCAGATGATCTCCACCTCGGAAATCAAAGTCTCGGTGGTGATCGAGGAGAAGTACCTGGAGCTGGCTGTACGCGCGCTGCACACCGCTTTTGAGCTGGATGCGCCGGCGCGACAAGGCGAGTAAGGCAATGCCAGGAAGGCGCGGTTTACCGCGCCTTTCATTTTTTTGTGGGGCGCATGGTCTTTTGCGTGGGCTCGACAATACTTAGGCCGTTAGGGCTATGGCCGTCAGGTTGTGGGCCGAACGCCTTTTTTTTGCAGACTGTTGTTCCTGAACTGAAATGCGTGAGGTGAAAGGTATGCTGATTCTGACTCGTCGTTGCGCAGAAAGCCTGATTATCGGTGATGGGGAAATCACCGTTACTGTGCTCGGCGTCAAAGGCAATCAAGTGCGTATCGGGGTTAACGCTCCGAAAGAGGTAGCGGTCCACCGCGAGGAAATCTACCTGCGGATCAAGAAAGAGAAGGACGAAGAACCAAGCCTTTAATTTTTATCGTTTTTTATGTTTGCAAACGGGGATGAACGTGGTTAATATACGCCCCGTGTTGCGGAGAGCTGGCCGAGTGGCCGAAGGCGCTCCCCTGCTAAGGGAGTACACCTCAAAAGGGTGTCGGGGGTTCGAATCCCCCGTTCTCCGCCATTATTTGCTTAGTACGTTGCAATCTGGTTTTTTCGCTAAGTTGTTGAAATTAAACGAAAAAATAGCTTTACATAGAGATTGAACGGCCTATAATGCGCGGCAACAAATGCACTCGTAGCTCAGCTGGATAGAGTACTCGGCTACGAACCGAGCGGTCACAGGTTCGAATCCTGTCGAGTGCACCATTTAAGAGTCAGTTGCAGCAATGCAGATGACTTGGCTTCAACCAGTTGTGATCTGGTCTAAAAACACAATCTGCACTCGTAGCTCAGCTGGATAGAGTACTCGGCTACGAACCGAGCGGTCACAGGTTCGAATCCTGTCGAGTGCACCATACAAACAAAAAGCCCGCCTAGTGCGGGCTTTTTGCCGTCTGGGGTTTGTGTAGGATTTCATCTTTTCTCGCACGCCCATGTGTTTTCCTTTCCGTCTGCGTCGTCGCAGTTCATAGATGCAGCCACTGCTCAGCTTTGGCTCGCAAGCACTTGTTCTTTCCAGTTTTTTAACGTTTAAAGCGCGCGCAGCGTGTATCATTGCGCCCGTCAGCCCCGCCGGGGCTTGTGGAATACCTCCATGGACTTACCCAGTAGTTGCTCAGTACCCCGTTTTACCAATCATGAATTGACTGATTGATCCTTCCGGCGTGCCCCGCTGCTGGGAGTGGAGTTCGCCTATGACCGAAGTAGAAGTAAAGAAAACACAAGACAGCCTGCAGGATCGCCTGGCTCAAGTCATCGAGCTGCTGCAGCGTCAGCGCGTGGTCGAAGACCTCACGCACCGCCAGGAAGGTCCGCACCACGACCGCGTTGAAAACCTGGTTCACCGGCAAAACCTCGTCGAGCTGCAACGCAAGCTCGACGACCTGCACTCCGCCGACGTCGCTTATATTCTTGAAGCCTTACCGCTCGATGATCGACTGACCCTGTGGCAGTTGGTCAAGGCTGACCGCGACGGCGATATCCTCCTGGAAGTATCCGACTCGGTTCGTGAAACCCTGATCGCCGACATGGATGATCACGAGCTCCTGGCCGCCGCCAAGGAGATGGACGCCGACGAACTGGCTGACCTGGCACCTGAGCTGCCGCGTGATGTTGTCCATGAGCTGATGGAAGCCCTCGACAGCCAACAGCGTGAGCGTGTGCGCTCCGCGTTGTCTTATGACGAGGATCAGGTTGGCGCACTGATGGACTTCGAGATGGTCACCATCCGCGAAGACGTCAGCCTCGAAGTGGTCTTGCGTTACCTGCGTCGCCTCAAAGAGCTGCCGGGTCATACCGACAAATTGTTCGTAGTCGACTACGAAGGCATTCTTAAAGGCGTGTTGCCGATCAAGCGTTTGCTGGTCAATGATCCCGACAAAAAAGTTGCGGATTTGATGGCCAGCGATACGGTGAGCTTTCATCCGGATGAAGATGCTTACGAGGCCGCGCAGGCGTTTGAGCGTTATGACTTGATCTCGGCGCCGGTGGTCGATAAGAACGGTAAGCTGATTGGCCGTTTGACCATCGATGAAATGGTCGACCTGATTCGTGAAGAGAGTGAAACCGAAGTCCTCAACATGGCGGGTCTGCGTGAAGAGGAAGATATTTTTGCGTCAGTCTGGCGCTCCCTGCATAACCGCTGGGCGTGGTTGGCTGTCAACCTGATCACGGCGTTCATTGCTTCGCGCGTGATCGGTCTGTTTGAGGGGTCGATCGAGAAGCTGGTAGCGCTTGCGGCCCTGATGCCGATTGTGGCCGGTATTGGCGGTAACTCCGGTAACCAGACTATCACTATGATCGTGCGTGCCATGGCGCTGGACCAGGTGAGTACCGCCAACTCCTCGCGCCTGTTGCGCAAAGAATTGGCCGTGGGCCTGATCAATGGCTTGGTGTGGGGCGGCGTGATCGGTGTGGTGGCTTATTTGCTGTATGGCAGTTGGTCGCTGGGCGTGGTGATGACCGCGGCCATGACCCTTAACCTGCTGTTGGCGGCGCTGATGGGCGTATTGATCCCCATGACGCTGGCACGCCTGGGGCGCGACCCCGCCATGGGTGCCAGTGTGATGATCACGGCCATGACCGACAGCGGTGGCTTCTTCATCTTCCTGGGCCTGGCAACGATCTTTCTGCTCTGATCCCCCTATGGGGGCGGGCTTGCTCGCGAATGCGGTGTAGCAGTCGAAATGTCTGCTAGCTGATCCACCGCATTCGCGAGCACGCCCGCTCCCATGCAAGCCCTGCGCGGTGCCCCTCAAATTTCACGCAAAAAAAAGCCAGCATAGCGCTGGCTTCGGCTTTCAGTTGCAGATCAATTGGCTTCTGCGGCCGCCTCAACGTCGTGCGCGATAAGCGAGACGAGAGCATTTTGCTGGCGGTGGGAGAGCTGACGAAAACGCTGCAGCAGTTCGCGTTCGTGCAGTGACAGCTCAGGGCTGTCCAGGCGCATGCTCAACTCTTCGCCCAACGCACCTTCCTGAATAAGGCTTTGCTCCAGGCGCGCGATGATTTCGGAGTTCATGCTGCGGTGATGATTGCGAGCCACCTCGGCAATGCGTTCCCGCATTCCGTCTGGCAGACGTACGACGAACTTGTCAGCCGTACGGCTGGAATAAATTGCCTGTTTCAATGGGCGCATATATTTAACCGGTTAGTTCAGGGGAGCGGTTTTTGGAATTGGCCGCAAGATGAGTGTTAAGACAAGGCTCACGACCAAAGTTCAACCCGAATTGCAAAGAGGCCGCATCATGCCTCAGATTTGACAGTTCCTTGGCGTCAATTCTGTGACAAATATTGAACTGCCTAAAGGCGTAATGCCAGCACTGATTTGTATTTTTGCGGACTGGTTGGAAAACTTTTCAACGCGTCATTCCTCAAGGGAACTTCCCGTAAGTCTTGGCCCGCACAGGGGTTGAGGCCGCACATCCTAAAGCAAAGTGGCCTTTTGCCCCTATTTTTAAGACTAGTGGCAATTTGCCGATTTGCTAGTGCGGGGCGACATAAGGTCGAGGGATGAGGTGCAGCGCAGGGGTCAGCGTAGAATAGGGTCGAATTTGATTTTGCGCCCCATGAATAGCGTCAGCAGAAGCAGGCTCGTAGACACGCCGGCAGCAACCATAGCAGCGGTTTGACCCTCTTCAGAAGTGGCGCCCAGGGCCAAGAGGCCGGTGACGACAGTCAGGCACAGAAACAGCCAGGCGGATTTGCTCATGAAAGGCGTCCTTAGAAAACCCAATGTTCGGATGCCGGTGCAGTCTGGGTGCCCTGGGTCAGGCGTACCGGCGATTGCGCGTTGGGCGTCATCACCGCCAATTGCGGGCGTTGTTGCAGATGGTGCGGCACGGCCTGGCTGAGTTGCGCAGGGTCGTTACTGCCGGTGGATTGGAAATGAAACATCACCAGTGCAGCCAAGGCTATGCTGTTGAGGGCTAACAGAAGGGCACTGTTCATGGTCATGTTCTCCGCTAAACGCCGTGGCTGAATGGGTTTGTAGGAGAAGTATTGCAGGTCCCGTGCCAATCTATTATTTCATTAAAATCAATGGCTTGAGTCTACTTTAAAGCACCGCCGGGTTGCAATTTGCAATGATGGCATTTTGGGGTAATGCATTTTGCACGACGGCGCTCAAGTCCCGTCGTTGCTAGGCAAAGCGGGCCTCGGCGGAACAAGGATCGGCCTACACTCAAAAAGCCCACGGACGACATGACAAAACCCACCTCGGCCGTTAACATGCACGCCGTCCGTCGCAGTGCCCCGTGCGCGATGGCTGTCATTTGTCCCAGTAGCTCAATTGGATAGAGCATCCCCCTCCTAAGGGGAAGGTTGGCCGTTCGAACCGGCCCTGGGACACCATCTTCAAAAGCCCTGCACAGGTTGTCCTGGCAGGGCTTTTTTGTGCGTGCCTGCAACACCGGTCGAACCTTGCCGCCTATCAGGGTTCACAGCAGGTGCGCAGTGTGTTTCTCGTCGCTTTTGTACGTTGCATATGTACCTTGCATGCGGCCAGGCAGCGTCTGAACGATTAAGCAAAATATTCCCCGGAAAACGGCCCGCTGCGTCTGTCCGCTCCCGGCAACCCCGGACTATCATGCTGATAGCCCTGTCCCTCACTGCAAGGAGCCGCTCGGAACGCCGATGCGCCAAATCTGGAAATCTTTTCGAGCCCTTTATTTCGCCTCCTTGATGATGTTGATCGGCTCCGGCCTGCTCAGCACTTACCTGGCCTTGCGTCTGGCAGCCGACCACGTCGACAGCCTGTGGGTGGGTGCGCTGATGGCGGCCAACTACTTCGGCCTGGTGCTGGGCGGCAAGATCGGGCACCGCCTGATTGCCCGCGTCGGGCATATTCGCGCGTATGCCACCTGTGCCGGGATTGTGGGCGCGGCGGTGTTGGGCCATGGCCTCATCAACTGGCTGCCGGCCTGGATTGTGCTGCGGATGATCGTTGGCCTGGGGATGATGTGCCAATACATGGTTATCGAAAGCTGGCTCAATGAGCAGGCGGACGCCAAGCAACGTGGCGTGGTGTTCAGCGGCTACATGATCGCCTCCTACCTCGGGTTGGTATTGGGTCAGTTGATCCTGGTCATGCACCCGCAGCTTGGCCTCGAATTGCTCATGCTGGTGGCGCTGTGTTTTGCCTTGTGCCTGGTGCCGGTGGCCATGACCCGACGCATTCACCCGGCGCCGCTGCATCCTGCGCCTATGGAGCCGCGCTTCTTTATCAAGCGTGTGCCGCAGTCGCTGAGCACGGTACTGGGGGCGGGGCTCATCGTCGGCTCTTTCTACGGCCTGGCGCCGCTGTATGCCTCGCAGCAAGGTTTGAGTACTGAGCAGGTCGGTCTGTTTATGGGTAGCTGCATTTTTGCCGGTCTGTTGGTGCAGTGGCCGTTGGGCTGGTTGTCGGACCGCTACGATCGCGCCTTGCTGATTCGCTGCTTTGCCTTGTGCCTGGCAGTAGCGGCGTTGCCGTTGGCCGTGATGACCCACGTGCCGCTGGAAGTGCTGTTCGTTGCCGGCTTCCTTTGTTCTCTGGTGCAGTTCTGCCTGTATCCCTTGGCGGTGGCGTTCTCCAATGACCATGTGGAAGGTGATCGCCGGGTGTCGCTGACGGCCATGTTGCTGGTGACTTACGGCATCGGCGCAAGTGTTGGGCCGCTGTTGGCGGGTGTGGTGATGAAGCTGTTCGGCAGCCACATGCTGTATGCGTTTTTCAGCCTGTGTGCGTTGATCCTGGTATGGCGGATCCGGCCGAAGGCGGTCACCAACCTGCATCAGGTGGACGATGCGCCGCTGCACCACGTAGCGATGCCTGACAGCATGTCCAGCTCGCCGCTGGTGGCGTGCCTCGACCCACGGGTGGATGAGGCGGTGGTGCAGGAACAAATGCAGACCGTGGTGCCCGACCCGGAACCTGAAGCCGACCCGCAACAACCCGCAGAGGAGCCTCCTTTCGAGGGGCCGCCGGAGCCTCTGGGGCCGGACGAGCATCCTCACGACTTGAGCAGAGCCCGCCCCTGAAAGCAAAAACGGGCAGATCCCATCAGGATCTGCCCGTTTTTATTGGCGCGGCCTTTGAAGCTTAAAGGTCGTCGTCTTTGTCAAAGCGCCGCGCTTCACGCTGCAGCTGGTACACAAACCGTTCAACCTGGCGCTGTACCAGGCCGCTCATGTTGTGGAAGCGCACGCCGGCGAAGGTGGTGTTGATCTTGTCTTCGACGTGCAGGTAACGCAGCTCCACCGAGGTGGTCATGCTGCCAAAGGGCAGGGCGGCGATAAAACGGTCATAGACCTGGCCCAGTTGCAGGCGATCGGAGATGTCGCCTTCAAAGCGCAGCTTGCAGCCGGTGGCGGAGATGTCCAGCAGCTTGCCACTGATCGGTGCCTTGAGCTTTTCGCCACCCAGTTCGATGCTGACCAGTTGGGCCAGCTTCAACGCGGCCCGAAAGGCATTGCGACGCTGATGGTAGACCACTTCGTCGGGCAGGCTGCCGGTGTAGATGCGGTGGCCGCCTTTTTCACTGATGGTCAGCGTGCCGTTGCTTTCCCAGGCGATACGCACGCCGTCATGGAAGCCTTCGATGCGGAACGGTTCGCCATTCTCAAGGTAGCGTTCACCGTCGCGGGGGATCATTTCGTCCAGGGTCAGCGTTTTGCTGTCCCGGTCAATATCCACCAGATAGCTTTGAAACCGCTGGCTGCGTTCATGGAAAGTGATGATCAGCGGGTCATGGCTTTCTTGCAGCATCCGCAACGTGCTGGCGATCTCCAGAGGCGTGGTGAGCACCTTGGGTGGCTGCGGAGCATCTTCCGCATTAAGGGCGTTGAACACGGTTCTTCCATCTCCAGACAAAATACGACTACACGCAAGAACCGGCATTTTGCCAGCATGTAACGCGCCTTGATAGGGCGCGCAGTAAACCGGTGTCAGGCTTGGCTGCGGGTGCTTGGCTTGACCAGGCGCGAGGTGGAACCCTGGGCGTTGTAAAGGGCCGGAGGCTCTCCGCCGTGGAGTATACGCAACTGGTTGGCGGTCGTAGCCTGCTGCAGCTGGATCAACTGCCCGTTGAGCAGGTTGGTTTCCTGGCACTGGGCAAGCAATTGATTGAGTGCGGTGCTCTGCGCCAGCAACTGATCGCCTACCGAGGAGTGGCTGGCCAGTTGTGCCAGGCCGTCATGATCAGCCGGCAGGCCCAGGCTGATGAGAATTTCGCTGCGTTTCTTGCCATGCTGCTCCAGCAGCACGATCAGCGACTGTTTGCGCGCCAGGATTTCTTCCAGCAAGCGCATATCCCGGCCGTAGAGGGCCAGGGATTCTTCTTTTAGCAGCTCGAGCAAATGTTGCGTCGGCGCCAGATCATCAATGATCAGTTCAAGCAAATGTTCGTCGTGGTGCATGGCTGGCCTTGGGTTTTAAGCGTCCAAAAGCCCTGCGCAGGCCTTTGCCTAGCGCTCGGCTTCGAAGTTGAGCAGCTTGCTGGCGACACGGTTGCTGTCGACTTTATAGCTGCCATCAGCGATTGCCTGTTTCAACTCGGCCACGCGGGCTTTATTGACAACGGGTTGATCGCTCAGCGAGTCAGTGACCTTCTGCAACTGTTGAGCCTCATTGCTCAGGTGTACCGATTCCCCGCTCTGGCTGGCGCCAGCCTGTTCTGGCTTGGCCGCAGGTGCTGGCTGGGACTTGGCTTCTACGCTGTCCTTGGCCCCGCTGGTGCGCGTATTGCCCGGCAAAGCCTGGGTGTTATTTAAACGACTGAAATCAATGACCATGTTAAAAAAACCTCTGGGTATTTGGACGCTTGCCATGTTTTCGGCCATACCCGGACAAACTTTAGGCTCGATTGACAATAAACCTGTACAGGTCGACATCCCACGCACAGTGTAGGAAAAGCTGGCGTTTCACACCAGTGATCTATAACGCCACTTCAACCTGGCCCGGCGCGGTCACCTGCGCCTTGATCACGCGGTTGGAATTGAGGTTCTTGACCCGAATCTGCTCGCTCATCCCGCCGTTGGACAGCGCCTCCCCCGGCATTTTTACCGTAAGCCCGCCGCTGCTGGCGGAAATCACCACCTGATCGCCCTTGCGAATCACTTCTGCCTGTTCCAGATGCACCAGTGTAATGACTTGGTCGGTGACCATTGGTCGGGTGAGTTTCTGCCCGATGGCTTGATCTACAGAGGTGAGATAGCCCTGGTTGATCAGGCTGATGTCGCGTTCCCGCAGGGCCACGTCTTCAAAGCCGATGATGCCGGTGCGCTTGAGCGGGCGCGTGACCACCACGACGTCGCGGAACAGTTTGACCTGCGCCGGCACGAACACGGTCCAGGGTGAAGCGCCCTCGCAGCGCACTTTGACCGTCACGCGGCCAATCGGTTGGGCCGGGCTTTCCAAGCTGGCCGTCAATTCCTTGTCGCACATGGGCATGCGCAGGCGCGGGTCTAACTGGTTGACCTGGATTTCATAACGCCCCGGCGTCTGAGTGGTCGCCAGATAATCTTCTACAGTGAACTCAAGAAAGCCTTGAGTGACGCCGATAAGGAGATCAGGCAAGGTGACATTATCGGCGCGAGCCGTGGTGCCTGAGCCCAAGGCAAGCAGCGCCATCGTGACGCAGAGCAATCTGCGGTAGCGTGGGATGCGTCGGGAAACTGTCGTTTTAAGGTTCATAAACCAATAAATAGCAAAGCTCGTGCCGTTTAGCGTTGGGTGAGCGTCGTTGCCCTTGTAGGTATAGCCAAAGGTTTTAGCGTAGGAGTCAAGGCATGGCAGGAGTAATGGACTCAGTAAACCAGCGCACACAGCTGGTCGGGCAGAATCGCCTGGAACTGTTGCTTTTTCGCCTGGACGGCAAGCAGCTGTACGGCATCAATGTGTTTAAAGTGCGGGAAGTGCTGCAGTGTCCCAAGCTGACCATATTGCCCAAATCCAGCCCGGTGGTCTGCGGCGTGGCGAATATCCGAGGCGCGACCATCCCGATTCTTGACCTGGCCATGGCCACCGGTTCAGCAGGTTTGCAGGACCGCGAAAACCCTTTTGTGATCATCACCGAATACAACACCAAGACCCAGGGTTTCCTGGTGCGCTCGGTGGAGCGCATCGTCAATATGAACTGGGAAGAGATCCATCCACCGCCCAAGGGCACCGGACGCGATCATTACCTCACGGCGGTGACGCGGGTGGATAACCAGCTGGTCGAAATCATCGACGTGGAGAAAATCCTAGCCGAAGTTGCACCCACCTCGGAAACCATCTCGGTTGGCGTGGTAGACGCCGAAACCGCGCACAAAGCGGTGTCGCTGCGCGTGCTGACGGTGGACGACTCTTCGGTGGCGCGCAAGCAAGTCAGCCGCTGCCTGCAAACGGTCGGCGTGGAAGTGGTGGCCCTGAACGATGGTCGCCAGGCTTTGGATTACCTGCGCAAGCTGGTGGACGAAGGCAAGAAGCCGGAAGAAGAGTTCCTGATGATGATCTCCGACATTGAAATGCCGGAAATGGATGGCTACACCCTCACGGCCGAGATACGTAACGACCCACGCATGCAAAAATTGCATATCATCCTGCATACTTCATTGTCGGGTGTTTTCAATCAGGCGATGGTCAAGAAAGTCGGTGCCGATGACTTCCTGGCCAAATTCCGCCCTGATGACCTGGCATCCCGGGTAGTTGACCGGATCAAGGCAGCAGATCACGGCTAGGGGGCATTCCCCTGGCGGTCACACGATTTAAGAGGCGGTATCATTGTCTACGGGTAATTTGGATTTCGAACAGTTCCGGGTCTTCCTGGAAAAAGCCTGTGGCATATTGCTCGGTGAAAACAAGCAGTACCTGGTATCCAGCCGTCTCAACAAACTGATGGAACAACAGGGCATCAAGTCCCTGGGTGAGTTGGTCCAGCGCATCCAGGGCCAGCCACGCAGCGGGCTCAAGGAAATGGTGGTGGATGCCATGACCACCAACGAAACCCTGTGGTTTCGTGATACCTACCCGTTTGAGGTGCTCAAGAACAAGGTGCTGCCGGAGGCCATCAAGGCCAGCCCCGGTCAGCGTTTGCGCATCTGGTCGGCCGCCTGTTCGTCGGGGCAGGAACCGTACTCGATCTCGATGTCCATCGATGAGTTCGAGCGCACGAACATGGGCCAATTGAAGGCCGGCGCACAAATTGTCGCCACCGACTTGTCCGGCACCATGCTCACCAACTGCAAGACCGGCGAGTACGACAGCCTGGCCCTGGGCCGTGGTTTGTCCCAGGAACGCCTGCAACGTTTTTTCGACCCCAAAGGGGCAGGGCGCTGGGCAGTCAAGGCGCCGATCAAGAGCCGGGTGGAATTTCGCTCGTTCAACCTGCTCGACAGCTATGCCAGCCTTGGCAAGTTCGACATGGTGTTCTGCCGCAATGTGTTGATCTACTTCTCGGCAGAGGTGAAGAAAGACATCCTGTTGCGCATTCACGGCACGCTCAAGCGTGGTGGCTACCTGTTTCTTGGGGCGTCCGAAGCGCTCAACGGGCTACCGGATCATTACCAGATGGTGCAGTGCAGTCCTGGCATCATTTATCAGGCCAAGTGATGGTGGTTTGAGCATGAAAAACGGGAAGCCCCGTAAAGGCTTCCCGTTTTTTTTTGCGCGCCGTGCGCCAGTTTTTTGCGGGCGGTGGTCAGGGCCTGGGTTTCATGCGGATAATGCCCAGGAATAGAAGATTGTTACTGCTGGGGATATTCTCATTGAAAATACCCAAACTCATATGGCCGGTACTATCTGCGGTAAATGTCCCGGTTCCGGTCTGTGTTGATGCGTTGGTTATGTTTTGTACGTTGTTGCCGATTTGTCTGCCGTTAACCCTCAGGTGCAGCGTCGAGCCATCTCCAGCGGCTGTACCACCCCGGACCTCAAAGCTGACATCGTAGATGCGCCCTGGGGTGACCGATACGGTGTTGGTGATGATGTGAGCCTCGCTTACGTTGCTGCTGGGCAGGTCAACGACCACGCTGCCGTTGACGACGTGCAGCTTCCCGCCTGCATAAACTGTTGGAGGTACCCAGCCTTGGAGCGTGCCATCGGCGAAATCCCACACTGTGACAGTAGGCACCACGATGCCGCCTGCGTCGATGGACACGGTTGCGTCCGGTGCGGGGTAGGACATGCCACGCTGGAAGCGCGTCAGTAACTGAACATTTTTGCCTGAGTTGGGAACAACAACGTTTTTTGGAAAGTAAATCTTGAGTGATGGGGCGTCAGTACCCACTTCGAAGCTTAGATTGTATGAGCCGCCGACGACACTGCTGATCATGTTCACATTTACAAAGTCCCGGCGCTGGACTGCGAAATCACAGATCAATTCAACGACGTCACCCACGATCTGGCTGGTATCGAGGTTTGGAATGGGTTGTGTTCTGTCTTGCAGGACGAATCTGAGGGGGGGAATAGTCAGCATGGTGCGCCTCTGCTTTATGCATGTAGGGGGTCACCCGATGAGGCACGCAAAGACGTAGGCGCAACAACTGTCAGAAATGACAGTGCAGACGAACGGTCGAAGTATCCGCAGCGCTGGGGTAGCCAGTTGAATGATTGCCTCCGGGCGAGAAAGCGGCAATCGCCGTTGCCGCTTTACTGGCGCCACGCGGAAGGCCATTGCCGCTTTTCTGGCATTGCCGCCGGCAAACCTTGCGCAACCCCTTGAATTACGGGGCTTGAGAGAATTGGCATGCGCCTTGCTATAACCCAGTTACGAATAGCAGGTCAGCCTAAAGGTTTCCACCATGAGCATCAGCTTCGATAAAGCGCTCGGTATCCACGAACAAGCCTTGGGCTTCCGCGCCCAGCGTGCCGAAGTTCTGGCCAACAACATTGCCAACGCCGACACCCCGAACTACAAGGCTCGGGACCTGGACTTCTCCGCCGTGCTCGCCGCGCAGCAGGACAAGACCAAAAACGGCACCTTCGCCTTGAACATGACCAATAGCCGTCATATCGAAGCGCAAGGCCTGGGCAATGGTGACGAGTCGCTGCTGTATCGCACGCCGATGCAGCCGTCGATCGACCAGAACACCGTCGACGCCCAGCTGGAGCAATCGGCCTATGCCGAGAACTCGGTGAACTTTCAGGCCAGCTTCACCCTGCTAAACAGCAAATTCAAAGGGCTGATGTCAGCCCTGCGTGGAGAGTAAGCCATGTCCCTCGCCAGTGTTTTTAATATTGCCGGCAGTGGCATGAGCGCGCAGACCACGCGCTTGAACACCGTCGCCAGTAACATCGCCAACGCCGAGACCGTGTCCTCGAGCATTGACCAGACTTACCGTGCCCGTCACCCAGTGTTCGCCACCATGTTTCAGGGCGGCCAGGCCGGCCAGAGCGGCAGTGGCGACTCGCTGTTCCAGAACCAGGACGCCGCAGGCCAGGGTGTGCAGGTGCTCGGCGTGGTCGAAGACCAGAGCAACCTCGAAGCCCGCTACGAGCCCAACCACCCCGCCGCGAACGAAAAGGGTTACGTGTACTACCCCAACGTCAACGTGGTCGAGGAAATGGCCGACATGATTTCCGCCAGCCGCTCGTTCCAGACCAACGCGGAAATGATGAACACCGCCAAAACCATGATGCAGAAGGTCCTGACCCTGGGTCAGTGATAAGGGGCGCCAAATAATGGCCATTGTTGATACCACTTCTACAACTAACACGGCGGTTCAGGACCTGTTCAACTCCAAGGTCAAGACCGCCACAGACAACAGCGGCCTTGATGGTGCTGCCAAGGCGGCCACGGGCAACCAGGCGTTGGGCAAGGATGCGTTCCTGCAACTGCTGGTGACCCAGCTGAAAAACCAGAACCCGCTGTCGCCTCAGGACAACGGCGCGTTCGTGGCCCAGTTGGCACAGTTCAGCAGCCTGGAAGGCATCAACACCCTGAATGACTCGGTGAATGCGATCTCCAGCAACTTCAGCTCCTCGCAGGCGCTGCAGGCGTCTTCGCTGGTCGGGCGTTCGATCATCACCCAGACCGACAAGGCCATGGTTGATACCAGCAAGAGCATGACTGGCTCGGTGGCAGTGACGGCAGCGACGGGCAACGTCTCGGTGAAAATCACCGACAAAGACGGCAACGTGGTACGCACCATTGACATGGGTGCCCAAAGCGCCGGTGATTCCAGCTTTATCTGGGATGGCAAGAACGACAAAGGTGAAGTCGCCCCCGCCGGCACTTATACCTTCGCAGCCAGCACCAAGAATGACAAAGGCGACTCGGTTGCCTTGTTGACGTCGCTGCCGGCAACGGTCACCAGCGTGACGCTGAGCAAGACCGGCGGCGAAATGCTGCTCAACCTTGCTGGCGGCATGGGCAGCGTCAAGCTGTCGCAAATCCAGACTATCGGTACATAGAGCCGGCTAAATACGGCAGAAGGAGAGAAACATGTCTTTTAACATCGGCCTTAGCGGCCTCTATGCGGCCAACAAACAACTGGACGTAACCGGCAACAACATTGCCAACGTTGCGACCACGGGTTTCAAATCGTCCCGCGCGGAGTTTTCCGACATCTACGCGGCGTCCAAACTGGGCACTGGCCAGAACAGTGTCGGCAGTGGCGTGAACCTGGCGGCGGTGTCCCAGCAGTTCACCCAGGGTGACGTCAACAACACCGGCGGCCTGCTGGACATGGCGATCCAGGGCGGCGGCTTCTTCGTGCAGAAGGGCAGCGACGGTTCGCTGGAATATACCCGCAGCGGCACCTTCCGTTCGGACAAAGACGGTTACATCACCAACAACACCGGCACCTCGCGTCTGCAAGGCTACGCAGCGGACGCTGACGGCAACATCATCAAAGGCGCGCTGACCGACCTGCAATTGAACCTGTCGAACCTGCCGCCCAAGGCCTCCACCAAAGTGGATTCCACCAGTAACCTGAACTCGTCGTCGCCGGTAATCGACCAGGCGGCCCACCCGTTCGATCCAACCGAATCCAGCTCGTTCAGCACCCAGTACAACACCACGCTGTACGACACCCAGGGCAACGCGCACCCGATGGTGCAGTACCTGGTCAAAACCGACTCCAACACCTGGAAGTCCTACACCCTGATCGACGGCCGCAACCCTGACGGCTCGGCACCGACCGGCACCGGCTCGACGCCACCAGTGGCATCGACGTTGAGCTTTGACGGCTCGGGCAAACTTACCGGGATTGTTACCGGCACCACTTCCAGCACCACCTTGCAGCTTAGCGGCTGGGTGCCGGGCACAGTGACCAATGGTGTGTGGACCAAAAACGGCGCGAATGCCAACCCTGGTGGCATCGCCATCAACATGGGCAACATCACCCAGTACAACTCGGCCACTTACCGTAACCCGCCGGTCACCGATGGCTACGCCACCGGCCAGATCACCGGCCTGAACATCGACGGTAACGGCGTGCTGTTCGCCACTTTCAGCAACCAGCAGAGCAAGGCCATTGGTCAGCTCTCCCTGGCCAGCTTCAACAACGAACAAGGCCTGCAACCGGCGGGTGGCACCACCTGGAAAGAGACCTTCGCCTCAGGCCAGCCGGGTTACGACGCACCGCAATCCGGTACCTTGGGTTCTATCGTGTCCAAGTCCCTGGAAAACTCCAACGTTAACCTGACCAACGAGCTGGTGGACCTGATCAAGGCCCAGAGTAACTACCAGGCGAACGCCAAGACCATCTCTACCCAGAGCACCATCATGCAGACCATCATTCAGATGACCTGATGCAGTTGGCCTGACACTGCTGCGAACAAAAGCCCCTCACGCGAGGGGCTTTTTTTGCGTGTTATTTGGCCGGAAACAATTCCGACTTTGCGCGCGATTGCCAGCCGACAGGCTTTTGTTGGAACCGACCACGCCGTTCTCTCCACTTATCGGGCTTAAAGGTATTGGATATTACAGGGGCTGGGTATGTGGAGTTCGTCGGTGTCTGGCCATGGGGCTGGAGGTGTGCGTTATGACGTGGGTGGTGGGGGGCAGAACCTGTGGGGCGTAAGCCTTTCAGAGCAAAAAAAAGATGACGTAGAAGCCGATAAAACAACCGTCGCCCAGATGCTCAAAGAGCTGGATGAGGCCGAAAAGGGCCACAAAAACCAAACTGCCCAGGACTTGCGGGACAAACTCAACGAAAAGCGCAAAGCGCTGGGGGACGAGAAGTTCAAGGAGATCCTTGAGCAACTGAAGAAGGACGCGTCTACCGATTTGCTCGCATTGTTGAAGAGGCTGTTTCCGGATTTATTTGCGGATGAGCCGTCTCCAGCGCCTGCTCCAGCTCCTCGACCGTCACCAGGTGGTGGTGGTGGTGGTGGTGGTGGTGGTGGTGGTGGTGGTGCCAGGGTAAATCCGAAGGATTTCGGCGGTAGCGAACCCATGAGTAATCTGCCGATTACCGAGGGCTCCAGGCATTTTAACTACCAGCCGGATGCAAGCAACCCAGGTAAAAAGCCGGACAATATCTGGAGTGGCTTCAGCCAGGGCCCTGACGGCAATTGTGTCACCGTGTCGGCGATAAAGGGTGCAATGATGAAGTTTGGTCAAAAACCTACCGACGTCTTCAAGGAGGTGAGTGAGACGCCAGAGGGTTACCACGTGAAAATGCGAGACGGTTTCGAGCTTGATTTAACCAAGGGCGAGTTAAGGCATGCAGCCGCTTACGCGCAGTTCAAGGGCGATAATCCGGGCATGCTTACCGACGCAAATTTCATGTATGCCGCGAGCGCCAAGCGGGCTCAAATAGAAGGCAATGGCCATGATGACAACCCCAATACTGCAAAACAGAGTTTCGCTCATGCGATGCAAAGTTTGAACAATGGCGAAATGGGCTGGGAAGCGCTGGACCGGCTTGGGCTGAAAGGTCTCTACAGGCAGTCTTCGAGTTCCGAGCTGGCAAGCGGCAGGCTGGGTGTTGTGGATTATGGCGGCCATTCAATGGCGGTGATTGGCGGGCGCATAGAATTGTGGGGTGGGCGCGGTGGCAGGCCCCAGGACGGTAACGCCTACGCATTCACGTAGCAAAAAAAACCGATAAACCCAAATGCATCCAGGTTTATCGGTTTTTTACATCCTGGGCGTTCAAGCCCAGGACTCACTCAGCTTATTGGCAAGCTTCGCAATCCGGCTCGTCAATCGCGCAAGCCTTTGGCACTGGCGCCGGGCCGGCGGGAGCTGCCAGCACCGAATCATCACCGTGGTTGCCGCTGGAAACAGCGTTGAGCTTACCGGTGTTGATGGTCGACTTCTCGGTGCTGGTCGCAGCCAGGGCACGGAGGTAGTAAGTGGTTTTCAGGCCACGGTACCAGGCCATGCGGTAGGTCACGTCGAGCTTCTTGCCCGATGCGCCGGCGATGTACAGGTTCAGCGACTGCGCCTGGTCGATCCACTTCTGACGGCGGCTGGCGGCGTCAACGATCCACTTGGTGTCCACTTCGAAGGCAGTCGCGTAGAGCTCTTTGAGTTCTTGCGGGATGCGCTCGATCTGCTGTACGGAACCGTCGTAGTACTTCAGGTCGTTGATCATGACCGAGTCCCACAGGCCGCGAGCCTTGAGGTCGCGAACCAGGTACGGGTTGATCACGGTGAATTCGCCCGACAGGTTCGATTTCACATACAGGTTCTGGTAGGTCGGTTCGATCGACTGCGACACGCCAGTGATGTTGGCGATGGTCGCGGTCGGTGCGATGGCCATGATGTTGGAGTTACGAATGCCTTTCTGCACACGGGCACGTACCGGCGCCCAGTCCAGGGATTCGTTCAGGTCAACGTCGATGTACTTCTGGCCACGCTGCTCGATCAGGATCTGTTGCGAATCCAGCGGCAGGATGCCTTTGGACCACAGCGAACCCTGGAACGTCTCGTAGGCGCCGCGCTCGTCGGCCAGGTCGCAGGAAGCCTGGATCGCGTAGTAGCTGACCGCTTCCATGGACTTGTCGGCGAACTCGACCGCAGCGTCCGAACCGTAAGGAATGTGCTGCAGGTACAAGGCGTCCTGGAAACCCATGATCCCTAAGCCAACCGGACGGTGCTTGAAGTTGGAGTTCTGCGCCTGTGGCACCGAGTAGTAGTTGATGTCGATAACGTTATCGAGCATGCGTACGGCGGTGTTGACGGTGCGTTCCAGCTTGGCGGTGTCCAGCTTGCCGTTGACGATGTGGTTCGGCAGGTTGATCGAGCCCAGGTTGCAAACGGCGATCTCGTCCTTGTTGGTGTTCAAGGTGATCTCGGTGCACAGGTTCGAGCTGTGAACCACGCCCACGTGCTGCTGCGGGCTGCGCAGGTTGCACGGGTCTTTGAAGGTCAGCCATGGGTGGCCGGTTTCAAACAGCATGGACAGCATTTTGCGCCACAGGTCTTTGGCCTGGATGGTCTTGAACAGCTTGATCTTGCCTGGGTACTGGGACAGGGCTTCGTAGTACTCGTAACGCTCTTCGAAGGCCTTGCCGGTCAGGTCGTGCAGGTCCGGCACTTCGGATGGCGAGAACAGGGTCCACTGGCCGTCATCGAAGACACGCTTCATGAACAGGTCAGGGATCCAGTTGGCAGTGTTCATGTCGTGGGTACGACGACGATCATCACCGGTGTTCTTGCGCAGCTCGATGAACTCTTCAATGTCCATGTGCCAGGTTTCCAGGTAGGCACACACAGCGCCTTTGCGCTTGCCACCCTGGTTAACCGCAACGGCGGTGTCGTTGACCACTTTCAGGAACGGTACGACGCCCTGGGATTTGCCGTTGGTGCCCTTGATGTACGAACCCAAGGCGCGAACCGGCGTCCAGTCGTTGCCCAGCCCGCCAGCGAATTTGGACAGCATGGCGTTGTCGTGGATCGCGTGGTAGATGCCCGACAGGTCATCCGGCACGGTGGTCAGGTAGCAGCTCGACAGCTGTGGACGCAGGGTGCCGGCGTTGAACAGGGTCGGGGTCGACGACATGTAGTCGAAGGACGACAACAGGTTGTAGAACTCGATGGCACGGTCTTCTTTGTGCTTCTCTTCAATCGCCAGGCCCATGGCCACGCGCATGAAGAACACTTGCGGCAGTTCGAAGCGCACACCGTCCTTATGGATGAAATAACGGTCGTACAGGGTTTGCAGGCCCAGGTAGGTGAACTGCTGGTCGCGCTCGTGGTTGATCGCCTTGCCGAGTTTTTCCAGGTCGAAAGTGGCCAGGATCGGGTTCAGCAATTCGAATTCGATACCCTTGGCGATGTAGGCCGGCAGGGCCTTGGCGTACAGGTCAGCCATCTCGTGGTGGGTGGCGCTGTCGGCCACGCCCAGGAAGCCCAGGCCTTCGGCACGCAGGGTGTCCATCAGCAGGCGGGCGGTCACGAACGAGTAGTTCGGCTCACGCTCAACCAGGGTACGGGCGGTCATCACCAGAGCGGTGTTGACGTCGGTCAATGCCACGCCGTCGTACAGGTTTTTCAGGGTTTCGCGCTGGATCAGGTCACCGTCGACTTCTTCCAGGCCTTCGCAGGCTTCGGTGATGATGGTGTTCAGGCGGCCCAGGTCCAGCGGCGCAAAGCTGCCGTCGGCCAGGGTGATGCGGATCGATGGGTGAGCTTGCACGGCCGCTTCTTCAGCCGGGGAGCGCACGGCGCGTTCCTTGGAACGGGCGTCACGGTAGATCACGTAGTCGCGCGCCACTTTCTGCTCGCCGGCACGCATCAGGGCCAGTTCGACCTGGTCCTGGATTTCTTCGATGTGGATGGTGCCGCCCGAGGGCATGCGACGCTTGAAGGTCGCGGTGACTTGTTCGGTCAGGCGGGCAACGGTGTCGTGAATGCGCGACGAAGCGGCAGCGGTGCCGCCTTCAACTGCAAGAAACGCTTTGGTGATGGCGACGGTGATTTTGTCATCGGTGTAAGGAACGACAGTGCCGTTACGCTTGATCACACGCAGTTGGCCAGGTGCGGTGGCGGACAGATCCAGGTTCGAATCAGCGGCCTGCGGCACGGAGCCCTGCGGGTTCTCGCGAGTTGTGTCGGTTTGCATGGGGGGTTGTCTCCACATTCTATATTTATTTGGGCACCATCACGGTGCCCACCGTTCCGTCCTGAAGCACTTACAACAGGCCTGGGCCTGGCATAACAACTTCGGGACAGGAGGAAGGGAGCTTTTCGCGCCGCTTCCATGCCGAAGTCTTCGGTTCGGGGCTTGAAATAGCCCTTGGCCGTATTCCTGTTGGGTAACAGTTGCTCGCTGCAAGCACTGCAACACCCGTACCGTTTTCTGCCAATTGGGCGGGGAGAACGGTTGCCATCCGCGTGCGCGGTTTGGGCTTTTAAAAAATGCTTTGGTTCAACCAAACAGGAGCAAGAAAGCGCTTGAGTTTCTTGTCTGATTTGTGTTTGGTTTTTCGCTTAAAACCCTACATGTAGGGTTTTTTTAGCGCCGAGGTACAAGATAATGCGTTTTGGGGGGCTTAGCAACGCACTACCTGTGGATAACGCTGTGGGTAAAATGTGTATGAAACGTGGAACGCCCGTGTAGGCCGCAGTACTGCTGGATTACGCCGTTTGTCACCGAATATTCCAAGGCAACAACCGCCTGTTGGATTTTTGAGGGCGCGAACCCTATCACAAAAAAACGCGATCACCGAATGCATTTCCCGGCTTGTGTTTGAGGGCTGGCCCATGGCTACAATCGGCCTCTATAAAAGAGGCAGTAGTGTGTTTGCTGCACATGACAATAATGAGAACCGAGGTAGCGCATGGAGCAGGAAGCCTGGCAGATATTGATCGTCGAGGACGACGAGCGATTGGCCGAGTTGACCCGTGACTACCTGCAGAGCAACGGCTTGCAGGTGTCAGTGGAAAGCGACGGCGCCCAGGCGGCGGCGCGCATCATCGCCAAACAACCGGACCTGGTGATCCTCGACCTGATGCTGCCCGGCGAAGACGGCCTGAGCATCTGCCGCAAAGTGCGTGAGCGCTATGACGGCGTGATTCTGATGCTCACCGCCCGCACCGACGACATGGACCAGGTACAGGGCCTGGACATGGGCGCCGACGACTATGTGTGCAAACCCGTGCGCCCGCGCTTGTTGCTCGCGCGTATCCAGGCGTTGTTGCGGCGCAGCGAGCCGGCAATACCCACCGCCGTGGAAAACCAGCGGCGTCTGCAATTCGGCCCACTGGTGGTGGACAACGCTCTGCGCGAAGCCTGGCTGCATGAGGGCAGCATCGAACTGACCAGTGCCGAGTTCGACCTGCTGTGGCTGCTGGTGGCGAATGCCGGACGCATCCTGTCCCGCGAAGAAATCTTTATCGCCTTGCGCGGGATTGGCTACGACGGCCAGGACCGCTCCATCGACGTACGCATCTCGCGTATCCGGCCCAAAATCGGCGACGACCCGATTCACCCGCGGCTGATCAAGACCATCCGCAGCAAAGGCTACTTGTTCGTGCCTGAAGCTGCCGCCGACCTGCCGCTGTGAACTCGATCTTCCTGCGCATCTACGGCGGCATGTGCGCGGCGCTGATCCTGGTGGCGTTGCTCGGCGTGCTGGCCTTGCACCTGCTCAATGAAGTGCGCAGTGGCCAGTACCGTGAGCGCCTGGCCCACGGCACCTTTGCGCTGATGGGCGACAACCTGCAACCCATGAGCCCCATCGAGCGCCAGCGCGCCCTGGCGGTGTGGGAGCGCTTGCTCGGCATTCCCCTGGAATTGCGCCCGTTGGCGGACGCGCAGTTGGACCTGACCCAGCGCAACCGCCTGCAACGCGGCCAGGTGCTGGTGGAGCAGACCGGCCCGCACGCCGCGCGCGTGCTGCGCCTGGTCAGTGAGCAGTCGCAACTGGTGCTCACCGGTGAAGTGCAGCAGATCAGCGAGCAACTGGCGCGTGCGACGATTTACCTGTTGGCTGACGAACTGGTGCGTTTCCCGGTGGCCGAGCAGCCGCAACGCCTGGCGGATATAAAAGAGGCCAAGGGCTTTGGTTTTGAGATGCACCTGATGACATTGGATCAGGCGGATATGGATGACGACCAGCGCCGCCGGGTCGCGGAAGGCGATACGGTGATGGCCCTGGGCAAAGGCGGCGACTCCATCCGCGTGTTCGCCGGCATGGTCGGCACGCCGTGGGTGCTGGAAATCGGCCCCTTGTATCAAATGAACCCGTACCCGCCGCAGTGGCTGATCCTGATCGCGTTGATCAGCCTCACGCTGATCGGTTTGATCGTCTATTTATTGGTGCGCCAGCTTGAGCGCCGCCTCAAAGGCCTGGAGGCGGCGGCCACGCGCATTGCCAAAGGCAACCTGGAAGTGCGCGTACCGGCCCGTGGCGCCGATTCGGTAGGGCGTTTGGCCGCCGCCTTCAATGGCATGGCCGAGCACTTGCAGCAATTGCTGGCGATCCAGCGCGAGCTGGTGCGCGCGGTCTCCCACGAATTGCGCACCCCGGTGGCGCGCCTGCGTTTCGGCCTGGAGATGATCGGCGACGCCGCCACACCAGAAGCGCGGCGTAAATATATGGAAGGCATGGACAGCGATATCCAGGATCTCGACGGCCTGGTCGACGAAATGCTCACCTACGCCCGCTTGGAGCAAGGTGCGCCGGAGCTGAATTTCCAGCGGGTCGACCTCAATGCCTTGCTCGATCAGGTGATCGGCGAATTATCGCCACTGCGCCCGCAGGTCAGTGTCAGCCGGGGTATCTGCCTGTCATCGGCGCATTGGGATGACGCCTGGGTCGACGCCGAGCCGCGCTACCTGCACCGTGCCCTGCAAAACCTGGTGGGCAATGCCATGCGCCATGCCCAGGGCCAGGTGTTGATCAGTTATCAGGTGGGCCAGGTGCGTTGCCGCATTGATGTCGAAGATGACGGGCCGGGCGTGCCGGAAAGCGCCTGGGAGCGGATATTCACGCCATTTTTGCGTCTGGACGACAGTCGCACGCGAGCTTCAGGCGGGCATGGCCTGGGCTTGTCGATTGTGCGGCGGATTATCTATTGGCACGGCGGGCGGGCGTTGATCAGCAAGAGCAACAACCTGGGTGGGGCGTGCTTTAGTCTGAGTTGGCCCAGGGATCAAGATAAATCCTGACACCGCTTTCGCGAGCAAGCCCGCTCCCACAGGGGAACGCATTCCAAATGTGGGAGCGGGCTTGCTCGCGAAGGCGGTAGATCAGGCGCCGATAGCCACCAAGCTCAACAACTGCTCCCCCTCCAGCGCAAACTGCCCCTCCAACTCCTTGCCATAACACCACTCTGCCGACAGATCCGTCAGCAACCGCAACCGCACATGCCCGGCCTGCGACCACTCAAGTACCTCGGCATGCTCAAAGTAGAAGCGCTTGTGCACAATCGGGTAGAGCGCCTTGAACAGGCTCTCCTTGACCGAAAACGTCAGCGTCACCAACAAGGCAACCTGTTCGCGCGGCACTAATGCTATGCGCTGCAATTCGTCGGCGGTGAGAATCTCCCCAGCCAAACGTTCCGCTCGCTCCAGTGACAGCAGATTTTCAAGGTCCATCCCCAAACCGCGCCATTGCGCCTTGTGCCCGACAATCGCCGCCGCGTGCCCGGTGCTGTGAGTAATGGAGCCGCTGATATGCCCAGGCCACACCGGCGCACGGTCGTCGCCGATGGCAGGCACGCAATCCAGATGGTCAAGCTGTTGCAGCGCTGCACGGGCGCACAGGCGACCCGCCAGGAACTCCGCCTGGCGCTTGGCCACCGAGCGCTGAATGCTGGCCGGTGGTGGCACGGCGCTGCGCTGGAAGTCATCGGCGAGCAGCAAGGCCGGGTCGAATCGCGTGCTCAAGAACACCGTGCCCGGCAGCGGGATGGGCAGTGGCCAATGGGCATCGAGCGGAGTGCAGCAAGCGGGTAGAGGCGTCATGCGCGGTATTTTGCGTCAGTTGGCGCGCCGGTGGATAGCCCGTAACGGTTCAGGCCCGGTTCAGAGCCCGTTCAGGGGGAGTTCAGGGGCGCCTGCGTAGTCTGGCTTCAACAGCCAAAACGCGTAGAGGTAAGCCCCATGACTGCGATCAAAAAGCTGATTCTGGCCTTAAGCATGCTCGGCGCCACTGCTGGGGTTCAGGCTTCGGACGGTGCTTTTGCCGCGTTCGGCAGCGAGAAAACCAGGAAATCCAGCAACCTGGTTCAACGTGTGAGCTTCGAAGAGGTGGGCGGCCACGCCGCGCCGTGGGGCCAGTCTTTGGGCATGACCACGCCGCAACCTGCCTACCGCGCCGGCTACGAACACCTGACGGGCCAATACAATGGCATTAAACTGCGCCCGCAAGACTTGCAGGGCCGCTATGATATCCCCCTGTCGGACAGTTGAATCGCCTTGGAGAGCCTTATGAAATTGCTGGTCGTGGAAGATGAGGCGCTGCTGCGCCATCACCTGTTCACCCGCCTGACCGACAGCGGCCATGTGGTCGAAGCCGTGGCCAATGCCGAGGAGGCCCTGTACCAGACCGGCCAATTCAACCATGACCTGGCGATTATCGACCTGGGCCTGCCCGGCATGGGCGGCCTGGACCTGATCCGCCAACTGCGCAGCCAGGCCAAGACATTCCCGATCCTGATCCTCACCGCGCGCGGCAACTGGCAGGACAAGGTCGAAGGCCTGGCCGCCGGCGCCGACGATTACGTGGTCAAGCCGTTCCAGTTCGAAGAGCTGGAGGCGCGGATGAACGCCTTGCTGCGCCGCTCCAGCGGGTTCACCCAGTCGACCATCGTCGCCGGGCCTTTGCTGCTGGATCTCAATCGCAAACAAGCCTCGCTGGATGAGCAGCCGTTGGCGCTGACGGCCTACGAGTACCGGATTCTCGAATACCTGATGCGTCACCATCAGCAGGTGGTCGCCAAGGACCGCTTGATGGAGCAGCTCTACCCCGATGACGACGAGCGTGATCCGAACGTCATCGAAGTGTTGGTGGGGCGTCTGCGCCGCAAGCTGGAAGGCCCGGCCGGGTTCAAGCCGATCGACACCGTGCGTGGCCTGGGCTACCTGTTCAATGAGCGCTGCCGTTGATTCGCTCGCTACGTGTGCGCTTGATGCTCGCGGCCACCACCCTGGCCGTGCTGTTTATGCTGGGCTTGTTGCCTGCCATGCAAGGCGCGTTCAGCCTGGCGCTGCAGGATTCCATCGAGCAGCGCCTGGCCTCGGACGTCACCACGCTGATTTCCGCCGCGCGGGTCGAAAACAACCGCCTGTTGATGCCGGCGCAGTTGCCGGACGAACGCTTCAACCTCACAGACAGTCGCCTGCTCGGTTACATCTACGACCGTGAAGGCCATCTGGTGTGGCGCTCGCGGGCGACCCAGGAAGAAAACATCAACTACAAGCCGCGCTACGACGGGCGCGGTAATGAATTTGCGCGGATTCGCGAAGCCAATGGCCAGGAGTTCTTCGTGTATGACGTCGAGGTCAAGCTGCTGGGCGGCAAGAGCGCGGCGTTCAGTATCGTCGCGCTGCAACCGGTGCGTGAATACCAACTGACCCTCGAAGGCCTGCAGGAAAACCTCTACCTCGGCTTCGGCGCAGCCTTGCTGGTATTGCTGACGCTGTTGTGGCTGGGCCTGACCTGGGGCTTGCAAGCCTTGCGGCGCTTGAGCCAGGAGCTTGACCAGATCGAAGGCGGCACTCGCGAAAGCCTTACCGAAGAACACCCCCGCGAACTGCTGCGCCTGACCGGCTCGCTGAACCGTTTGCTGCACAGCGAGCGCGAGCAACGGGCGCGCTACCGCGATTCCCTCGACGACCTGGCCCACAGCCTGAAAACCCCGCTGGCGGTGTTGCAGGGCGTGAGTGAAGACATGGCCCAACGCCCGGAAGAGCGCGGCCAGGCCTGGGTGCTGCAATCACAGATCGAACGCATGAGCCAGCAGATCGGCTACCAGTTGCAGCGCGCCAGCCTGCGCAAAAGCGGCCTGGTGCGTCATCAGGTGCGCCTGGAACCGGTACTGCAAAGCCTGTGCGACACGCTGGACAAGGTTTACCGCGACAAGCGCGTGACCGTGACCTTCGAGTTGCCGCCCGAGTGTGATGTGCCGATCGAGAAGGGCGCCTTGCTGGAAATGCTTGGCAACCTGCTGGAAAACGCCTATCGCTTGTGCCTGAGTGAAGTGCGCATCAGCCTGACGGAGAACCTTGAAGGTACTGAGTTGTGCATCGAAGACGACGGCCCTGGCGTGCCGCCCGATCAGCGTGCGCGGATTCTGCAAAGGGGTGAACGGCTGGACCGTCAGCATCCGGGGCAGGGCATTGGCCTGGCGGTGGTCAAGGACATCATTGAAAGCTACAGCGCGCGGTTGACCCTGGGTGACTCACCTTTGGGTGGCGCGGCGTTCAAGATTCACTTTCCGGCAGCTTGATCTTTATAGGCCATGCCGGCCTCTTCGCGAGCAAGCCCGCTCCCACATTTTGAATGTATTCACAAATCAAATGTGGGAGCGGGCTTGCTCGCGAAAGCGTCAGTCCAAACACTACAAATCTAACTCTCCTGCGCGCGGTAAGCCCCCGGCGTCAGCCCCGTCCACTTCTTGAACGCCCGATGAAACGCGGACGGTTCAGAGAACCCCAACTGTTCGGCAATCTCCTGCAACGACAAATCCGCGCGCCCCAAGTGATAAATGGCGATGTCCCGCCGCAACTCATCCTTGAGCGCCTGAAAGCTGCTGCCTTCTTCACGTAAATGCCGGCGCAGGGTTTGCGGGCTGATGTGCAGGTGCTGGGCGACGGCCTCCAGGTCGGGCCAGGGCGTGCGGTCGCGGCTGAGCAGGCGGCGCAGTTGGCTGCTTAAACTGTCGCCTTCATCCGGGCGCGACAACAGGTCGGCGGGTGAGCGCTCGAGAAAGTGCTTGAGGGTGCGCTCGTCCTGCAACAACGGCAGGCTCAAGTAGCGGGCGGGAAACACCAGGCTGCTGTTCGGCGCGCCGAATACCTGAGGGCAGGGGAACAGCAAATCATATTCGCCCGCATGCGCTGGCATCGGGTAGCTGAACGTGGCTTGCTGTAGCCGGATGCGCTGGCCGATCAGCCAACTGCCGAGGCGATGCCAGATCACCAGCAGGCACTCACTGAGAAAGTGGTCCGGGTCCCACAATTGCGAATCGTCCAGGCTCAAGCGGGCCATGTCGCCTTCTCTGGTCAGCTGCCAGCGCGGACCCTGCGGGAATAGGCTATAAAATAATAAGCCGCGTTCCAGAGCCTTCTCCAGGGTGCGGCAGTGAATCAGCGCGTGGCACATCATGGCGAAGGTGCCGCGCTTGCTCGGGCCTTCGGCGAACCCCAGGTATTCGTCGTCCAGCGCCAGCCACAGCATCTGCAACAACCGGGTAAATTGCTCCGGGGCGATGCGGGCGCGGGCTTCGCTCAGCAGTTCCGGTGTGATGCCCACTTGCAGCAGCAGGCCCGAACAGTCGTAACCCGCGCGGCGCGCTCCGCCCAGGGCGGCGCGGGCGTAGTGACTGGCGATGGTACGTTCACGCATGTGAGGGCCTCGTCCATGGAGTGGCGGATGTTAGCCATCCCCAGGTGGGGCGACAAGGCGGATATCCGCCAAATTGTAGGACGCGATTGGATGGGTGGGCGGAATTCCGCCACCTCATCCACAGTGGCGAGGGCGTGGTGTGGGTCCTCGGCCCTGATGTCTAAAGGCCTTCAGGGTTTTTTAGCAAAGTGGCACGGCGTTTGCGATAAGGACTACAGCGCAGGCTTGTTCCTACAGGCCTCGCAAACAACAAATCCCTCCAGTGCAGGAGGGTTCGCAATTCAAGTGTCGTGGGCAATGGCGGATCTTTGCCACACGGTGCGATTGAGGAACTTTGCAATGACGACTCGTCAGCCAATCTACAAATCCCTGTATTTCCAGGTGATCGTCGCAATCGTTATCGGTATTTTGCTCGGTCACTTCTACCCACAGACCGGCGTGGCCCTCAAGCCACTGGGTGACGGCTTTATCAAGCTGATCAAAATGGTCATCGCCCCGATCATCTTCTGCACCGTTGTCAGCGGCATCGCTGGCATGCAAAGCATGAAATCGGTGGGCAAAACCGGCGGCTACGCGCTGCTGTACTTCGAAGTTGTTTCCACCATCGCCCTGCTGATCGGCCTGATCGTCGTCAACGTTGTGCAACCGGGCGCCGGCATGCACATCGACGTAGCGACCCTGGACGCCTCCAAAGTCGCGGCCTACGTGACTGCTGGTGCAGACCAGAGCGTGGTTGGCTTTATCCTCAATGTGATCCCCAACACCATCGTCGGTGCCTTCGCCAACGGCGACATCCTGCAAGTGCTGATGTTCTCGGTGATCTTCGGTTTCGCCCTGCATCGCCTGGGTGCATACGGCAAGCCTGTGCTGGACTTCATCGATCGCTTCGCCCACGTGATGTTCAACATCATCAACATGATCATGAAGCTCGCGCCAATCGGTGCCCTGGGCGCCATGGCGTTCACCATCGGTGCCTACGGTGTAGGTTCGCTGGTGCAGTTGGGTCAGCTGATGATCTGCTTCTACATCACCTGCATCCTGTTTGTGGTGGTGGTGCTGGGCGCCATCTGCCGCGCGCACGGTTTCAGCGTGCTGAAGCTGGTTCGCTACATCCGTGAAGAGCTGTTGATCGTACTGGGTACTTCCTCCTCCGAATCCGCACTGCCACGCATGCTGATCAAGATGGAGCGTCTGGGCGCGAAGAAATCCGTAGTAGGCCTGGTGATCCCAACCGGCTACTCCTTCAACCTCGACGGTACTTCGATCTACCTGACCATGGCTGCCGTGTTCATCGCCCAGGCGACTGACACCCATATGGACATTACCCACCAGATCACCCTGCTGCTGGTGCTGCTGCTGTCCTCCAAAGGCGCTGCAGGCGTGACCGGTTCGGGCTTCATCGTACTGGCTGCCACCCTGTCTGCCGTCGGCCACTTGCCGGTTGCCGGCCTGGCGCTGATCCTGGGTATCGACCGCTTCATGTCCGAAGCCCGCGCACTGACCAACCTGGTGGGTAACGCGGTTGCCACCATCGTTGTGGCCAAGTGGGTTAAAGAACTGGACACCGACAAGCTGCACAGCGAGTTGGCATCCGGCGGCACCGGTATCTCCGATACCCGTCCGGAAGATGACCTGGGCGTGGCTGAAGGCCCTGCGCCTGCTATCAAGTAAATTGCCCGGGGTGTGAACAACACCCAAAGCCTGCAAACGCCCCGACTGGTTCGGGGCGTTTGCGTTTCTGACGTGGCGCTTTGGGTTTTGCTTGCTTTACAGTAAGTAAATACTTCATCCGCTGTAGGAGACCTGATGGACAGTGTGGATCTGAATGTCCTGCGCAGCGTGCTCGAATGGCGCCGCGCCGGGCACCGAGTGGTGTTGTACAGCGTGGTCCAGACCTGGGGCAGCGCGCCACGCCCGCCGGGGGCGATGCTGGCCTTGCGCGGCGATGGTGTGGTGATCGGCTCGGTGTCGGGCGGCTGCATCGAAGATGACTTGATCGCACGCCTGCAAGATGGCCGTTTGCCGGAGGATGGCCTGCCGGTGCAGCTGGTGACCTACGGCGTCACCCGCGATGAGGCGGCGCGTTTTGGCTTGCCTTGCGGCGGTACGTTGCGCCTGACTGAGGAGCGCGTGGATGACTTCGACTGGGTCTCGCAACTGCTGGCGCGTTGTGAAGACCACCAGATTGTCGCGCGTGAGTTGGACTTGAGCAGTGGCGCGGTCACCCTGAGCAGCGCGGCCAAGACCGATGTCGTGACCTTTGATGGTGAACGCCTGCGGGCTATCTACGGCCCGCGTTGGCGGTTGCTGCTGATCGGTGCCGGGCAATTGTCGCGCTACGTGGCTGAAATGGCGCGCTTGCTGGATTTCGAAGTGCTGATCTGCGACCCGCGTGAAGAATTCGTCTACGGCTGGGAAGAACAACATGGCCGCTTTGTGCCCGGCATGCCGGATGAGGCGGTGTTGAATATCCAGACGGATGAGCGCACGGCAATCGTCTGCCTGACGCACGATCCTCGATTGGACGATATGGCGCTGCTGACGGCGCTCGACTCATCGGCGTTCTACATTGGCGCCCTCGGTTCGCGGGTCAATACGCAGAAACGCCGGGAAACCCTGGCGGCGCTGGGTTTGTCGGCGGAGGCGATTGCGCGTTTGCATGGGCCGATCGGTCTGCATATCGGTAGCCATACACCGGCGGAAATTGCCCTGTCACTGATGGCGGAAATTGTCGCGATCAAGAATGGTGTAGCGCCAATGCAGAAGAAACCAATGCCCGTGGTGGCTGAGTAATGGTCACGGCGATTGTGCTGGCAGCCGGGCAGGGCAGTCGCTTTCGTGCTGAGGCCGGTGCTGATCAGGACAAGTTGCTGGCCGATTGCGTAGGCATCGATGGTGTGACACGCCCCGTGATCGAACAGGTATTGGTGAGCTTGCCCGAGTGCATCGTAAAGCGCTGGCTCGTCACCTCGCCGGACCGCCTGGCCGTTATTCGTTTGGCCAAGGCGTATGGCTGTGAAGTCTTGTTGCTGGACTCGCCAGGTATGGGCGACAGCATCGCGGCAGCCGTCGCAGCCAGTGGTGAGGCCGATGGCTGGTTGGTGGTGTTGGGGGATATGCCGTTTATTCAGTCGTCGTCCATTGAGCGAGTGGTTGATGCGGTCCAGGACGATGGCATCAGTGTGCCGGTGCAGGCTGGTAGATACGGGCATCCGGTGGCTTTTGGCCGGGCGCTTGGGCCGCGACTGATGGCATTGAGCGGTGATCGTGGCGCAAAGCCCTTATTTGCCCGGGCGGTGGTGCGGGAGGTGAGAGTGGAGGATCCCGGTGTGCTGTGGGATGTGGACCTGCCGCAAGCATTGAGTTTCGGCGCGGACTAAATGTGGGAGCGGGCTTGCTCGCGAAAGCGGTGCATCAGCCACCAGATTTATTGGCTGACACTCTGCATTCGCGAGCAAGCCCGCTCCCACATTCGATCTCCTGCTGCTTCCAAACCGCATAAAAAAGCCCCGCCTGATCACTCAGGCGGGGCTTTTTAGTGGCGGATGGAATCAGACGAGGGGTTTAGGCTCGTGCTCTTCTTCCAGGGCCTTGTGCTCAACCACGGCTTCAACAACCGGGGCTGGCGCTTCGACTACTTCGGCAGCCGGTGCGGCAGCGGCTGCAGCAGCGGCGGCTTCAGCTTCCTTGCGACGACGACGCACTTCACGTGGGTCGTTCGGCGCTCGGCCGTTTTCGGTCAGGGCGCTAACGGGAGCAGCTTCAATCACTGGCGCTGCGACTTCGGCAACCACGGGTGCTTCAACAACTACGGGCGCTTCAACCACGGGTGCAGGCTCCACCACTGGGGCGGGTTCGGCAACCACTTCGGCAACCGGTGCAGGCGCTTCTTCTACCACAGGGGCAGGTGCTGGCGCTTCAACCGGTGCAGCTGGCTCGGCAGTCCACTGGAAGGCGGTCTGTTCTTCGCGAACTTCACGCACTACCGGGGCGGTTTCTTCAACAACCGGCGCTTCAACGATGGCTTCAACCACTGGCTGAGGCTCGGCAGCAGCCACTTCGACTTCTGGCTGAACGTCGCGCACTGGCGAGGCTACTTCCACTGCCGGAACCACTGGGGCTTCGATCGGGGTAATGGCTTCGACGACTGGTGCTTCAACAATCGGCGCTTCAACCACTGAGGTCTCGGCAACCGGTGCTTCTACAGGCGCTGTTTCTTCAACAGCAGCGGTAGCGCGTTCAGCTTGCTCATGCGCCTGGGCTTCAGCCGGTGCGCTGATCACGCTGCTGGCAACGGCGGCAGTCACAGCCAGGCCGGCTGCCAGTTCGGCGCCCGTCGGTTCTGCGGTTGCCGCTTCGCCGTTCTCGCCGGTCTCTTCCGAGCCTTCGATCACATTGCCGTTGGCATCACGCTGACGCTCACGACGGTTGCTGCGACGACGCTGGCCACGGGAGCGGCGGCGTGGACGATCGCCTTCGGCGTTGTCCTGACCATCTTCCTGCAGTTGCTCTTCGCCGGTCAGCGTTTCTTCTTCTTCGCTGACAGCAGCAGCCTGCTCGGCGCGTGGTTGACGCTCTTCACGCGGTGGGCGCGGCTGGCGCTCTTCGCGTGGGGCGCGTTCTTCACGCGGCTGGCGAGCCGGGCGTTCTTCGCTTGCGGCTTCGGCAGCGACGGCAGCTACTGCCGGTGCAGCGTCCAGGGGCTCGCGCAGTTCACGCACGCGTTCTTCACGCTCGCCACGTGGCTTGCGGTCTTCACGTGGAGCACGCGGAGTACGTGGCGCGCGCTCTTCGCGCGGTGCACGTTCTTCACGGGCTACGGTTGGGGTTTCTTCACGGGCTTCGCGAGGTGCGCGTTCTTCACGAGGTGCGCGCTCTTCACGTGGAGCACGTTCTTCGCGCGGCTTGCGCTCTTCGTCACGGCGACCGTTGCGGTTACGGCTCTGTTGACGACCGTTGCGACGTTCTTCGTTACGGGCCGGGCGCTCGGTGGCTGGTTTTTCAACCACAACCGGCGCAGCAGGTTCTTCTTTGCTGGCGAACAGGCTGACCAGCGACTTCACCAGGCCCTTGAACAGGCTTGGCTCAGGCATGGCGGCTGGTGCGGCAACCGGTGCAGCCACTTCAGCCGGGACCGGTGCGTTGGCACGCGCCGGTGCCGTCTTCACGGCGGCTTCCTGGCGAACCAGGGTACGGGTCGCAGCGGCTGGCTGGACTTCTTCCACTTCGGCAGCGGCAGCAGCGATTTCGTAGCTGGATTGGCCGCTGTGGGCTTCCGGGCTGTCATCACGCAGGCGTTGCACTTCGAAGTGCGGCGTCTCGAGGTGATCGTTCGGCAGGATGACGATACGGGCACGGGTGCGCAGCTCGATCTTGGTGATCGAGTTGCGTTTTTCGTTAAGCAGGAACGCTGCCACCGGGATCGGCACTTGCGCGCGGACTTCGGCGGTGCGGTCTTTCAGGGCTTCTTCTTCGATCAGGCGCAGGATCGCCAGCGACAGCGATTCAACGTCACGGATGATGCCGGTGCCGTTGCAGCGTGGGCAGACGATGCCGCTGCTCTCGCCCAGGGATGGACGCAGGCGCTGACGGGACATTTCCAGCAGGCCGAAGCGCGAGATACGGCCAACCTGTACGCGGGCACGGTCAGCTTCCAGGCATTCGCGGACTTTTTCTTCCACGGCGCGCTGGTTCTTGGCCGGGGTCATGTCGATGAAGTCGATCACGATCAGGCCGCCGATGTCACGCAGGCGCAGCTGGCGGGCGATTTCTTCAGCCGCTTCCAGGTTGGTCTGCAGGGCGGTTTCTTCGATGTCGCTGCCTTTGGTGGCGCGCGCCGAGTTGATGTCGATGGACACCAGGGCTTCGGTCGGGTCGATTACGATGGAGCCGCCGGAAGGCAGTTCGACCACGCGCTGGAAGGCGGTCTCGATCTGGCTTTCGATCTGGAAACGGTTGAACAGCGGAACGCTGTCTTCGTACAGCTTGATCTTGCTGGCGTACTGCGGCATCACCTGGCGGATGAAGGTCAGGGCTTCGTCCTGGGCTTCAACGCTGTCGATCAGCACTTCGCCGATGTCCTGGCGCAGGTAATCGCGGATGGCACGGATGATTACGTTGCTTTCCTGGTAGATCAGGAACGGCGCGGAACGATCCAGGGAGGCTTCTTTGATAGCGGTCCACAGTTGCAGCAGGTAGTCGAGGTCCCACTGCATTTCTTCGCTGCTGCGGCCCAGGCCTGCAGTGCGCACGATCAGGCCCATGTCGGCCGGAGCGATCAGGCCGTTCAGCGCTTCACGCAGTTCGTTGCGTTCTTCGCCTTCGATGCGACGGGAAATGCCGCCGGCACGTGGGTTGTTCGGCATCAGCACCAGGTAACGGCCGGCCAGGGAGATGAAGGTGGTCAGGGCTGCGCCCTTGTTGCCACGTTCTTCTTTTTCGACCTGAACGATGACTTCCTGGCCTTCGCTCAGGACGTCCTTGATGTTCACGCGGCCTTCGGGGGCTTTCTTGAAGTATTCGCGGGAGATTTCTTTGAGGGGCAGGAAGCCGTGGCGCTCGGAGCCGAAATCGACAAAGGCAGCCTCAAGGCTTGGTTCGATGCGAGTAATACGGCCTTTATAGATGTTGGCCTTCTTTTGCTCGCGCGCACCGGATTCGATGTCCAGGTCATAGAGGCGTTGGCCATCTACCAGTGCAACACGCAACTCTTCGGGTTGAGTTGCGTTAATCAGCATTCTTTTCATGTTGTACCGTCGGTTTCCGGGCTGCCGGAAACGGCGTTCGGCACACACGACTTCTCACGGTCGGTGTCAGGTGCGTCAAGAGTGGTTGGCCACTCCAGTGTCCAGCAATAACGAGCCAATTGGGCCGGTATCGCGACGGACGCGTCCTGCTTGTTAGCGGTGGTGACAAAGGCACCACTTCAACAAAAGCTAAGGTCAGGAGGAGGAATCAACCGGCGACTGTGGACGAGATGAAGCGTCTTATAAGCCTAATGCTACACGGTCCGACGGTTGTGCATCTCCACCCTACACGTATCCCTGATAATTCGGGTGCTGCCGCGCGCAGAATCCGCAGCGGGTTGGCATTTACCGTGAACTCCAATGGGGAGTCCACGCTCATGGCTAAACAAGACTAGGTGTGGGCGACTGCGCTCTCACTCAGCTCTTAACAGGCGTTGTTTCCGAAGCATTCACCATGGTCTGGCTCAAGACTGACTGCACTTTGTGAACTGGCCGTAAATATCGGCGCAGAACGCGAGTATTCACTCTGCTTTCTGCACTCGCTTCAGGCCTCATGTCACCTGCGCTTGTTACAATCCTGAGCCTTCCAAGGTGGCGAAAGCCCCGTAGGACGGCCTCGCGTCCTGATGAATTGCGATGGTCAGGGCCGGCAGTTTGCCGCAAGTCCTCTGTCCAGGCCGCTTTTGGCGGCGTTCGCGACTATAGCAGCAATGATTAAGTGCTTCAATTCCATAAAAAATTGTTATCATCGCCGCCATGACGACTACCGCCCCCCAGACCCCCAGCGTCCAGCTGCTCGAGGTCTCGCCGGAATATGCCGGCCAACGCATCGACAATTTTCTCCTGGCCAGGCTCAAAGGCGTGCCCAAGACCTTGATTTACCGCATCTTGCGTAAAGGCGAAGTGCGCGTGAACAAGGGCCGCATCAAGCCCGAGTACAAGCTGCAGGCGGGCGATATCGTCCGTGTGCCGCCGGTGCGCGTGCCTGAGCGTGACGAGCCGGTGCCATTGGCCCAGGGCCTGTTGCAGCGCCTTGAAGCCTCGATTGTCTTTGAAGACAACAAACTCATCGTGATCAATAAGCCCTGCGGTATCGCGGTGCATGGTGGCAGCGGCTTGACGTTCGGCGTGATCGAAGCCTTCCGTCAGTTGCGCCCGGATGCCAAGGAGCTGGAGTTGGTCCATCGCCTGGACCGTGACACGTCCGGCCTGTTGATGATCGCCAAGAAACGCAGCATGTTGCGTCACCTGCACACCGCCCTGCGTGGCGATGGCGTGGACAAACGCTACATGGCGTTGGTACGGGGCAACTGGGCCAGCTCGATCAAGAGCGTGCGCGCGCCGTTGCAGAAGAGCAACCTGCGCTCCGGCGAGCGCATGGTCGAAGTGGACGAGGAGGGCAAAGAAGCCCTGACCCTGTTCAAGGTGCTGCGCCGCTTTGGCGACTTTGCCACAATGGTCGAGGCCAAGCCTGTGACCGGGCGTACCCACCAGATTCGTGTGCACACCCTGCATGCGGGCCACTGCATCGCTGGTGATACCAAGTACGGCGATGAGGATTTCTCCAGGGAAATTCGCGACCTGGGCGGCAAACGCCTGTTCCTGCACGCCTACATGCTCACCGTGCCGCTGCCCGATGGCGGCGAGCTGAAGTTGCAGGCGCCGGTCGATGAAATGTGGGCCAAGACCGTGGAGCGTTTGAGTGTCGCACCCTGACTACAAGCTGCTGATTTTTGATTGGGACGGCACGCTGTGCAATTCCATTGGGCGGATCGTCGACTCAATGCACGCGGCGTCGACCCGTTCGGGCTTCGAGTTGTGCACGGATCTGGCGGTAAAAGGCATTATCGGCCTGGGCCTGCCCGAGGCGATCCGTACCCTGTACCCGCAGATCAGCGATGCGCAACTGGTGACCTTCCGTGACCATTACGCCGATCACTACATAGCGCTGGAGGCCACGCCTTCGCCGCTGTTTGACGGTGTAAGGCAAGCCCTGGAAGCCTTTCGTGCCGAGGGTTATCACTTGGCCGTGGCCACCGGCAAGGCCCGTCGCGGGCTGGATCGAGTGCTCAAGGCTCACGGCTTTGAAGGGTATTTCGACATCACCCGTGCAGCGGATGAAACCGCCAGCAAACCTCACCCTCTGATGTTGGAGCAGATCCTGGCGCATTGCGGCGTAGCGCCGCGTCAGGCGTTGATGGTGGGTGATGCTTCCTTCGACCTGATGATGGCGCGCAATGCCGGCATGGACAGCGTGGCGGTCAGCTATGGTGCCCAGGCAGCCGAAGCCTTGCAGCCCTACGAGCCCAGGCTGACGATTGATCATTTTTCTGAACTGCAGGCCTGGCTCAGCCGGGCGTGATAAGTCTTTGCTGGGGTTAATGGCATGAGTGACGAGTGGAAAGCGCCCGAAAAGGCCGAAAGCGGTGATGATAAAAGCTGGAAACTGTTGGAGAAGACCCTGCTGGCCAGTGTTCAGGAACAGCGCCGTGCGCGGCGTTGGGGGATTTTTTTCAAGCTGCTGACGTTTATCTGGCTTATCGCCATGCTGGCGTTGTTCAGCCCGCTGATGGACATGGAAAAAAGCGCCACCCGTAGCAACAACTACACCGCCTTTATCGACGTGAACGGGGTGATTGCCGACAAGGAGTCCGCCAGCGCCGATAATATCGTCGGCGGCCTGCGTGCGGCGTTTGAGGATCCCAAGGTTAAGGGCGTGATCCTGCGCATCAACAGCCCAGGCGGCAGCCCTGTGCAGTCGGGCTACGTGTATGACGAGATTCGCCGGCTGCGCGGGCTGCACCCGGACATCAAGCTGTACGCAGTGATTTCCGACCTGGGCGCCTCGGGTGCCTATTACATCGCCAGCGCCGCTGACCAGATCTACGCCGACAAGGCCAGCCTCGTCGGTTCCATTGGTGTGACAGCGGCCGGTTACGGCTTTGTCGGCACCATGGAGAAGCTGGGGGTGGAGCGTCGCACCTACACTTCAGGTGAGCACAAGTCGTTCCTGGACCCGTTCCAGCCACAAAAGGCCGATGAAACCCAGTTCTGGCAGGGCGTGCTCGACACCACCCATCGTCAGTTCATTGCCAGCGTGAAGCAGGGGCGCGGCGATCGTCTGAAAGATAAAGACCATCCTGAGCTGTTCTCCGGCCTGGTGTGGTCCGGTGAGCAAGCATTGCCATTGGGCTTGATCGATGGCCTGGGCAGTGCCAGTTCGGTGGCGCGCGATGTGATTGGCGAGAAGGAGCTGGTGGACTTCACTGTTCAGGAATCGCCGTTTGATCGCTTCTCCAAGAAACTTGGCGCCAGTGTGGCGGAGAAGCTGGCCTACTACATGGGCTTCCAGGGTCCGACGCTGCGCTGATATTTCAGTCCTGATGTAGGTCGAAATGTGGGAGCGGGCTTGCTCGCGAATACGGTGGGTCAGTGACAGATATGTTGGCTGACACTCCGCTTTCGCGAGCAAGCCCGCTCCCACATTTGGTTTTGGGGTAGGGCCTAGGGGATTTGCACGCCTTGCGCCAGCAACATGTCCACCAGTCGAATCAGCGGCAGCCCCACCAGGCTGGTCGCATCCGGCCCTTCGGTGCTTTGAAACAGGCTCACACCCAACCCTTCAGCCTTGAAGCTGCCTGCGCAGTCATAGGGCTGTTCCACACGCAAATAACGCTCGATGCGCTCCACACTCAGATCGCGCATCTGTACGGTAAACGGCACGCAATCTACCTGGCAGTGGCCCGTCTCACTGTTGAGCAGCGCCAGGCCGGTCAAAAAGCTCACGCGTTTGCCGCTGGCCGCCAGCAATTGCTCGCGGGCGTTTTCAAAGGTGTGAGGTTTGCCGATAATGCGGCCATCGAGTGCGGCCACCTGATCGGAGCCGATAATTAAATGCCCTGGATGGCTGGCGGCGAGGGCGCGGGCTTTTTCTTCGGCCAGGCGCTTGACCAGGTCGATGGCGGATTCATTTGCACGATGGTTTTCGTCGATATCCGGCGAGCTGCAAGTGAACGGCAGGTGCAGGCGACTCAGCAATTGCCGGCGATAAACCGAGCTGGATGCGAGTAATAAAGGCAGCATGGGCGTCTCCTCAAGGCGGTCGCAGATTCTAGCGACGTGACCGGCTGACGCACAGGGCTGAATTTCCTTTGACATGGCTGGGTGCATCCCTATAATGCTGCGCCTATGTTGAATGACCCGATTCCACCTCACGTTGACCCGCGCAAATTGGCTGATCGTGGCACCACCCTTCAAGGTGAAGTGCTGCTGGCCGATTTGGAGAGACTCTGCGACCCGCTTTCCGACACTGTCGGTACGGTGCAGGCTAAATTCGTTTTTGAACGAGATGAACGTAAATCTGTGGTAATTCACAGCTTTATCGACACCGAAGTCAAAATGGTTTGCCAGCGTTGTCTTGAGCTGGTCACCCTGCCGATCCACAGCGAATGCAGTTATGCTGTGGTGAAAGAGGGTGCGAATACCCAGTCGTTGCCGAAAGGTTATGACGTGCTGGAACTGGGCGAAGATCCATTGGATCTGCATGCACTGATCGAGGAGGAGCTTTTGCTCGCCTTGCCCATTGTGCCTGCTCATCATCCGGAAGAATGCCAGCAGCCGGAGGGCCTTGATGACGAGGCCGAGCCGAGCGAGGACGAGGTAACGCGGTCCAACCCGTTCAGTGTATTGGCGCAGTTAAAGCGTGACCCAAACGTTTAGGAGTTAATCAATTATGGCTGTTCAGCAGAACAAAAAATCCCGCTCTGCCCGTGACATGCGTCGTTCGCACGATGCCCTGACGGCAAGCACTCTGTCCGTAGAAAAAACCACCGGTGAAATTCACCTGCGTCACCACGTATCGCCAGAAGGCGTATACCGTGGCCGTAAAGTGATCGACAAGGGCGCTGACGAGTAATCACTTGTCTGCTCAAGTCATCGCGATTGACGCAATGGGCGGGGACTTCGGTCCCCGCAGCATTGTTCAGGCTTGCATTGCCAGCCTTTCTGCTACGCCCTCGCTGCACCTGACCCTCGTCGGTCAACTCTCCTTACTTGAAGAACTGATTGCCAGCCATCCGGCGGTGGATCGCGCGCGCCTGACAATTACTGCGGCCAGCGAAACCATCGGCATGGATGAAAAGCCCGCGACGGCTTTGCGTGGCAAGCCCGACTCTTCAATGCGAGTGGCCCTTGAACTGTTGCGTGATGGCAAGGTGCAAGCCTGTGTCAGTGCCGGCAATACCGGGGCGTTGATGGCGTTGTCGCGCCATGTGCTCAAGACGTTGCCGGGGATTGATCGGCCGGCCATGGTGGCTGCGATTCCGACGCAGCAAGGCTATTGCCAACTGCTGGACCTGGGTGCAAACGTTGATTGCAGTGCCGAGCACCTGCTGCAATTTGCCGTGATGGGCTCGGTGGCCGCTGAAACGTTGGGTGTGGCCCGGCCACGCGTGGCGTTGCTCAATATCGGCACAGAGGACATCAAGGGCAACCAGCAGGTCAAGCTGGCTGCTGCCTTGTTGCAGGGCGCACGGGGCTTGAACTACATCGGTTTTGTCGAAGGTGACGGTTTGTACCGAGGTGAGGCAGATGTGGTGGTGTGCGACGGGTTTGTCGGCAATATCCTGCTCAAGTCCAGCGAAGGCCTGGCGACCATGATCGCCACGCGTATCGAAGCCTTGTTCAAGCAGAACCTGGCCTCACGCATGGTTGGCGCGCTGGCGTTGCCGTTGATGCGCCGTCTGCAGGCAGACCTGGCGCCGGCACGGCATAATGGCGCGAGTTTTCTGGGGCTGCAGGGCATTGTGGTAAAAAGCCACGGCTCGGCCGGTGTGCAGGGCTTTCAAAGTGCGATTGCGCGGGCGTTGATCGAGATCCAGGAAAACCTGCCGCAACGTTTGCACGGGCGTCTTGAGGATCTGTTGCCTTAGGCGAATCGGCCCGGGAGTGCTTAAATGTGACCGGCCAGTTCAATTGACCATCCAATCTGTCAGTTTCGTTCGCGCCCACCGTCGGTGCGAGTATTTTTGACGACCAGATCATTAGGGGCTTGTTACATGTCTACATCCCTCGCATTCGTCTTTCCAGGGCAGGGTTCGCAGTCCCTCGGCATGTTGGCCGAGCTGGGCGCGCAACATCCGCTGATCCTGGAAACCTTCAAGGAAGCTTCCGATGCCCTGGGTTACGACCTGTGGGCACTGACCCAGCAGGGGCCGGAAGAGCAACTCAATCAAACCGATAAAACCCAGCCGGCGATCCTGACCGCCTCCATCGCCCTGTGGCGCTTGTGGCTGGCCGAAGGCGGCGCGCGCCCGGCATACGTGGCCGGTCACAGCCTGGGCGAATACAGCGCCTTGGTGGCCGCCGGCAGCCTGACCCTCGCTGAAGCGGTCAAGCTGGTCGAGCGTCGTGGCCAGTTGATGCAAGAGGCTGTTCCAGCCGGGCAGGGCGGCATGGCCGCTATCCTCGGCCTGGATGACACTGTGGTGATCGAAGCCTGCGCCGAAGCGGCCCAGGGCGAAGTGGTCAGCGCGGTGAACTTCAACTCCCCTGGCCAGGTGGTCATCGCGGGCGCCAAGGCCGCTGTCGAGCGCGCCATTGAGGGCTGCAAGGCCCGTGGTGCCAAGCGCGCCTTGCCGTTGCCGGTGAGCGTGCCGTCGCACTGCGAGCTGATGCGCCCGGCGGCCGAGCGCTTTGCCGAGTCCATCGCCGCCATCAATTGGCAGGCGCCGCAGATCCCGCTGGTGCAGAACGTCAGCGCGGCCGTTGCCGCCGACCTCGACACCCTCAAGCGCGACCTGCTGGAGCAGCTCTACAAGCCGGTACGCTGGGTTGAGTCGGTACAGACCCTGGCTGCCAATGGCGCCACTGAGCTGGTCGAGTGCGGCCCGGGCAAAGTCCTGGCCGGCCTGAACAAGCGCTGCGCCGATGGCGTGTCGACTGCCAACCTCAATACCCCGGATGCCTTCGCTGCCGCGCGCGCGGCACTGGCCTGAAACCCTTTAGGAGAAGCCTGCATGAGTCTGCAAGGTAAAGTTGCACTGGTTACTGGCGCAAGCCGTGGCATTGGCCAGGCGATCGCCCTGGAACTGGGTCGTCAAGGCGCGGTTGTGATCGGCACCGCCACTTCCGCTTCGGGCGCTGAGCGTATTGCTGCGACCTTGAAGGAAAACGGCGTACAAGGCACCGGTCTTGAGCTGAACGTGACCAGTGATGAGTCTGTTGCTGCTGTGCTGGCTCAAATCACTGCACAGTTCGGCGCACCGGCTATTCTGGTGAACAACGCCGGTATCACCCGTGACAACCTGATGATGCGCATGAAAGACGACGAGTGGTACGACGTGGTCGATACCAACTTGAACAGTCTGTTTCGCTTATCCAAGGGCGTTTTGCGCGGCATGACCAAGGCGCGTTGGGGCCGAATTATCAATATTGGCTCCGTAGTGGGTGCCATGGGCAACGCAGGCCAAGTAAACTATGCAGCGGCCAAGGCCGGTCTGGAAGGTTTCAGCCGTGCATTGGCCCGCGAAGTCGGTTCGCGTTCGATTACGGTCAACTCGGTGGCCCCAGGGTTCATCGACACCGATATGACCCGCGAACTGCCGGAAGCACAGCGTGAAGCGTTGCTGACCCAGATTCCGCTGGGCCGTCTGGGCCAGGCTCAAGAGATCGCAAATGTGGTCACTTTCCTGGCATCCGACGGTGCGGCATACGTGACTGGGGCTACAATCCCGGTGAACGGCGGGATGTACATGAGTTAAATTGTGACGGATCGCTTCAAAAAAATGTCATACGAGCTGTCTAAAATCCGTTATAAAGCTGCAACTTAATTTATAGGCCGGTGGCCGGTCGGGTACGAGGGTGAAGCTTTCAGTTGAAAAGCTGAAAAGGCTTTCTATACACTTACCCACTGGCCAGCTGCCTGAATTTGTCCATTAGGAGTTAAACAAGGTATGAGCACCATCGAAGAGCGCGTCAAGAAAATCGTTGCCGAGCAACTGGGCGTTAAAGAAGAAGAAGTGACCAACTCCGCTTCCTTCGTTGAAGACCTGGGTGCCGATTCCCTTGACACCGTTGAGCTGGTGATGGCTCTGGAAGAGGAATTCGAGACCGAAATCCCGGACGAAGAAGCTGAAAAAATCACTACTGTTCAAGCTGCTATCGACTACGTTACTGCCCACCAGGCGTAATAGTTTGTAGTCGTCGCTTGCTGACAGGGAAAAACCGCACTGCTGTAACGGCGTGCGGTTTTTTCTTTAAGCGGTGATGAAAAGTAAGCTGCGAAGCAAAGTGTCGTCATTAGAAAAAGGAGAGTGCTGTGTCGCGTAGACGCGTCGTAGTCACCGGTATGGGTATGTTGTCGCCACTGGGTACGGATGTGCCGAGCAGTTGGCAGGGCATTCTGGCTGGCCACAGTGGTATCGGTCTGATCGAACACACGGACCTTTCTGCCTATTCCACCCGTTTTGGCGGCTCGGTAAAGGGCTTCAATGTCGAGGAATATCTCTCGGTCAAAGAATCCCGCAAGCTCGACCTGTTCATTCAATACGGCCTGGCAGCCGGTTTTCAGGCGGTGCGTAATGCCGGCCTGGAAGTCACCGACGCGAACCGTGAGCGCATCGGCGTGGCCATGGGTTCGGGTATTGGCGGTTTGACCAATATCGAAGAAACCAGCCGCACGCTGCACGATTCCGGCCCTCGTCGAATTTCACCGTTCTTCGTGCCGGGCTCGATCATCAATATGATTTCCGGTTTCCTGTCGATCCATTTGGGCGCACAGGGGCCCAACTACGCCATTGCCACCGCGTGCACCACCGGTACGCATTGCATCGGCATGGCGGCGCGTAACATTGCCTATGACGAAGCCGACGTGATGATCGCTGGCGGCGCCGAAATGGCTGCCTGCGGCCTCGGCATGGGTGGCTTCGGCGCGTCCCGAGCGCTGTCGACGCGCAATGACGAGCCGACTCGCGCCAGCCGTCCGTGGGACAAGGGCCGTGATGGCTTCGTACTGTCCGACGGTGCCGGTGCGCTGGTACTCGAAGAACTGGAGCACGCCAAGGCGCGCGGTGCCACTATCTACGCCGAGCTGATCGGTTTTGGCATGAGCGGTGACGCCTACCACATGACCTCGCCGCCGTCCGACGGTGCCGGTGCTGCACGTTGCATCACCAACGCCTTGCGCGATGCGAAGGTCAACCCCAACCAGGTGCAGTACATCAATGCCCACGGCACTTCGACCCCGACTGGCGACCTGGCGGAAGCCGAAGCCATCAAGTCGGTGTTCGGCGAGCACGCCTACAAGCTGGCAGTCAGCTCCACCAAGTCCATGACCGGCCACCTGTTGGGTGCGGCCGGCGCGGTCGAGGCGATCTTCAGCGTCATGGCCATCAAGGATCAGGTCGCTCCGCCGACCATCAACCTCGATGAGCCGGACGAGGGCTGCGACCTCAACTTCGTGCCTCACGAAGCGCAACCGATGCCGATCGACGTGGTGATCTCCAACTCGTTCGGTTTCGGTGGCACCAACGGTTCTTTGGTGTTCCGCCGGTTCGCCGAGTGATGCACAGCTGGGTCGACGGTCAGCCAGCGGACAGCGTGCCCCTGAAAGATCGCGGCCTGGCGTATGGCGATGGCCTGTTTGAGACCATCGCCGTCAAGGCTGGGCAGCCGGTGCTGTTCGAGCGGCACCTGCAACGCCTGGAAGAGGGTTGCAGGCGCCTCGCCCTGGTTGCGGACCACACGCTGATCCGCAGCGAAGTGCTGGCCTATGCCGCTGCCTTGGGCAGCGGTGTACTCAAATTGATCCTCACCCGTGGCGACAGCCTGCGCGGCTATGGCATCAACCCTGGCGCTCCGGTGCGCCGTATCTTGCAGGGCAACCCGCCCGCTGCTTATCCTCAAGCCCATGCAACCGATGGCATCCGCCTGTTTGCGTGCGCCACCCGCTTGGCCGAGCAGCCGTTGCTGGCCGGTCTCAAACACCTGAATCGCCTTGAACAGGTGATCGCTCGCGCCGAATGGCAGGATGCCGAACATGCCGAGGGCTTGATGCTGGATATGTCCGGGCGCGTCCTCGAAGGCGTGTTCAGCAACCTGTTCCTGGTGCGCAATGGCTTGTTACTAACCGCTGATCTGAATCGTTGCGGGGTTGCTGGCGTGATGCGCGCGGAGATTCTGGCGCAGGCGCAAACCCTGGGCATCCCGGTAGCCGTGGTCGACATCAGCATGGAACAGTTGCAACAGGCCGACGAGGTCTTTGTGTGCAACAGCGTTTATGGCATTTGGCCCGTACGTGGTTGTGCTGGGATGAGCTGGTCGGTTGGGCCGCTCACCCGTAAACTGCAGGGCATTGTTCGCGCACTATTGGAAATTTGAGTTGATACGAAAACTGGTTTTACTGCTGCAGATCGGCCTGGTCTCGGCAGGCTTGCTGCTGGGCTTCTCGGCCTGGAAGCTCGACTCTGCGCTGAAGCAGCCCCTGAATCTGACCCAGGAACAATTGCTCGATGTACCTGCCGGTGCCACCCCGACGGGCACCTTCAATCGCCTCGAAACCGAAGGCGTGCTGGATGGCGCCTTCTGGTTGCGCCTTTACTGGCGCTTCAACCTCGACGGCCAGCCGCTGCACAGCGGTGAATACCGCATGACCCCAGGCCTGACTGCCGAAGGCCTGATCGCCCTGTGGCAGCGTGGTGAAGTGGTGCAATACAGCCTGACATTGGTGGAAGGCTGGAACTTCCGCCAGGTGCGTTCAGCGCTGGCCAAGCACGAAAAGATTGTGCAGACCCTGTCGGGCCTGAGCGATAACGAAGTGATGGATAAGCTCGGCCACCCGGGCGTGTTCCCCGAAGGGCGATTCTTTCCTGACACCTACCGCTTCGTGCGCGGCATGACCGATGTCGAATTCCTGAAAAAAGCCTATAACCGCCTGGACGATGTACTGGCCCAGGAATGGAGCCAACGCGCCGCCGATGCGCCGTACACTGACCCTTACCAGGCGCTGATCATGGCCTCCCTGGTAGAAAAGGAAACCGGTGTGCCGCAAGAGCGCGGGCAGATCGCGGGTGTGTTCGTGCGCCGTCTGAAAATCGGCATGCTGCTGCAGACCGACCCCACGGTGATCTACGGCCTGGGCGAGCGCTACACCGGCAAGCTGACCCGCGCGCACCTCAAGGAAGCCAACCCCTATAACACCTACATGATTGCCGGCCTGCCGCCGACGCCGATTGCCATGGTCGGCCGCGAGGCCATCCATGCGGCGTTGAACCCGGTGGCCGGCAGTAGCCTGTACTTCGTCGCCAGGGGCGATGGCAGCCATATTTTCTCCGATGACCTGGATGCGCATAATGCCGCCGTGCGTGAGTTCCAACTCAAGCGCCGCGCCGATTACCGTTCCAGCCCGGCCCCGGCGGTAAAACCGCCGGAAGACGCGACACCACCGGCCGATGCCGCGCCGGTTGAAAAAACCGCCGAGCCTGCATCAGAAGCTACGGCGCCACAAAATCCGCAATGACCCCCCCAGCTAAGGACAGCGTTGTAAGACTGGCAAGGAGCCATTTCTGAATCAGAACAGACTTTAAGTGACTTGGATCGACACGCTCGATCCAGGTCTATCTTGCGCATGCAGTTGCATGACAAACACTCGCGTATAGCGCGGGCGGTCTGTCAACAACATGCAGGGTTATGCTCCCAGCTTCGTTCAGACACTCCGATGTTTCTGATTTTTTTCATCTCTTTGATAGTGAGCGCTTTTCATGCTGAATTCTTTCACTGTTTCAAATGCGTCACTGGAGGCGAACGTAACGCTTCGTTCTGATCCGGATTCAAAATTTGGAACATGGATATCAGTGTTGATTGGCAAAAACGGCAGTAGAAAAAGTTACTTTTTACGGCAAATTCTGGAGGCGGCCCTGAGCGGGGGGGGCAGACGCGGATGCCAGGCGCCGTGAACTGGATATCTCGCCTTCCGGGTGGGAGAGATCGGTTCCCCAGTCATTGATATGTATTTCTGGAACACCTCTGGATCGTTTCCCAAGAACTCGAAATATGGCGCTGGGTGTTCAGAAAAAAATTAAGGGCCAGCGCTTTTTGTATCTCGGACAAAGAGCAACCAATGGTATGGCGGGCATTGGCCAAAGTCAGCGTACGCTGATGGCCGCTCTGTTTTTAAATTCTGATCCGAGCGGGAATAGAAAGCACCTGTTCGAGAGTGTTTTCAATAGTATTGGGTTTAGAGCGGAATTAGGCATTTATTTAAGGTTGGGGAAAACCTTATTGTCGCATTATAAAACCTGGTTGAATGCTAGGGTGCATGTTCGGTACATGGCGAAAGATGTGATTGAGGACTATGCCAAAAAGATCGTGTCGGACTATCTTGAGAGTGTGCCTATCGAAGAGCATGCGCCACGGATAAGGGCAGTATTAACGCGTATTGCCCATTTTGACTTTCAGATTAATGGTATCTTCCAGTTGTTAAGGTGGTTTGACAGCGAGAGTGAGCGCCCAGCGTTACGGTTTGAGGACGGCGTCATTGGCTGTGTAACGAACCCTTGGCACGACTGGGGATTGGATGAGTTAGAAACTTTTATACGTGTGGGCTTGATCGAAGTTGATAAGGTTACATTCCTCAAACGTAATGTTAATTCCGACTCGTCATCCCCCAGCAATACGGTCACTGGTGACGACATTCAGTTGTCCGGTGAAGATTTGAGTTCCGGACAGTGGGGATGGATTGCCGGGTTTGCAGGACTGTGTGCCCACATCGATAAAAACAGCCTTGTGCTGGTGGACGAGCCAGAGAACAGCCTGCATCCGTTATGGCAGCAGAAGTATGTTCCGATTTTGAATAGTATTCTGCGAGAGTTCCCGGGTTCACAGGCTATCGTGGTGACACATTCACCTATGATTGCGTCGGGTGTCGATCCGCAATGGGGTGGGGTTGAAGCCCTGATTGATCATGGCGTCAATGAGAAAGGCCAGCAGGTGGTAAGGTCGGAGCCGGCCGGCAGTACATTCGGGTGGAGAGCTTCGGATGTGTACGAGGAGGCCTTTGGGTTGACGTCTTCACGTGCGCCTTCGTTTACGCGCATGGCCGACATTGCCCTTGCGTTGATTCGGAGCAGGAAAATTATCGGAAGTGATGAGTATTACATCTTTAAACGAGAACTTACTTTGGATTTAAATTCGTTACCGCTTGCAGACCCGCTCAGAAATGTTCTGGCAAGTATCATAAAAGATCTCGAGTTGCGTTTTACGGCTCGGGAGAGTAATTGATGTTCGAAACAATTTTGCCGGTCGACTTGGACGTGACACTGCTCACGGCGGTGCGAAAGCATCAGGGGAAGGCGTGGTCGTCAAATACCGATATTGTGAGTTTTCGCACGCATTTGCTGGAATTGCAGAACTTCCGTTGTGCTTATTGTCAGGGCTTGATTGATCTTGATGAAGTCGGTCATCGAGAGCTTGATCATATATTCCCCAAGTCTGCCACCGAAAACTGCTCTGAGGTCAAAGGGCAAAGCAACGAATTTGAGGATCGGCAACACACGTTTGGGTATCCACAGTTTACCTATGAGCCTTTGAATATTATTGTGGCGTGCAAGATTTGTAACTCGTACAAAAAAAGCTTTGATCCGTTACTCAATCGAACTGTCCCGTTGGCGGGCGATGACTATCCCGCAGCCAATTCTATATTGTGGTTTTATCCTTATGTTCATCACTACTCGCAGCATATCGAGCGCAGTGAGAATTGGACCTACACTCAGCTGAGTGCGCAGGGAGAAGTAGTCATCAAGGTCTGTAAGCTCGATCAGGCAAGTGTGCTTGCATCGCGTTTTTCGGCGCGGGCCCTTATAAGGGCGAAGCAGTCTGATAACCTTAGAAGCGCGGCTGCGGCGATGGGTGCTTATGTCAAAGATGGACTGATCAGCCGCGATCATGCGATTGATGCGCTGGTGCGGGCGCTGGACGTCAGCTCAGAAGTCGCGGACGAGATCGTGCAGTTGTGGCTGGATTATTTTGCCGGCGGCAGTGTTGATTTTATTGCAAAGTTTGAAGAGCTGCTGTTGTCGGTGGTGGGTGAAGAATCACTCGACATCGATCGAGCGCAGGCGTCGATCGAGAACAGTTTAGAGGCCTTGCAAGCCGCATCGCCGTCCTCGATGCGGCTTAATTAAAGGACCGTCAGGTGTCAGGTCTGCAACTGCTGGGATTGCTCAGCCTGGAAAGCTTGTTGGTCGTTCCAGGCTTTTTCCACGGCAGCCCGCAGTTCCTCAAGGCCCTGATTGTTCAGAATCAACACGTCTTGCGGAGCCTGCACGATGCCGTGCTCAGAAGAGTGAGCTTTAACTTTTGGTAGGTCAGGGCGTTTGATATGCCAAATTTTCCCATTGTGGCTACGCAGAAAGGCAGCTTCATTCTCAAAGCGGATGTCTTTGATGATGATGGTCCTGGTGTCCGCCGGCACCTGGCTGCGATGCTTCAAGGCAACCACCGGGCGCTGGCTTCGCAGCTGTTCAAAGTTGGGGAATGCCGCATGCGCATGGTGTTTGAGTAAGTTGATCGCACTGCGCGGTGTGAGACCCCATTGGGGGGCCAGCGTGTCCAACTGCACAGGGTCGCTCACCTGTGCTGCTGAGAAGTCAAAAAATGCCTGGGCTGCCAGTGCGAAAGGCGCGTCTTCGCCAGCAAGCGCTGCACTGTCTACAACGTCGCCTGTGCGATCGACCGACCGATTAATCTCCTGCTCGGCTCTCATTAACCAGTGCTCTGGGTTATGATGCCGCATCCATTCAGTACCGACTGCCTGGAAGAATTCGCGCGGGGATTTGCCCCACAGCTCAATCGACGTCTCTTTGAGATCGTCGTTCCAGGTTTCAGCATCGGTAAGCCCGAACAGAGCTTGGCATCCCATCTTGAGCGGGTCAGCCAAGGCGAACGCTGTGACGTGAGGATGGGACAGCAACATGGATGCCACGGTGTCTTTTCCGGATCTGGCGAGTGCTGCCAGGCCTATGATTGTTCTCACTACGGTCTCTCGGTTTCTGCTCTAACCCTTTAGTTTATGGGCCATTGCTATGGTTTACGTTTTCCTCAAAGGAACATACCACACGTTGTTTAGGTTTTTAGCGAAGGGAAAACACGATTTGACCTATGCCTGTCAGTACGGTGGACACGACCTGTTCCTGGAGCGCGCCCGTGGCTGAAGCCTACCCGTGGCAAGACAGCCTCTGGCAGCAATTGGCCGGGCGCGCCCAGCATGCCCATGCCTATTTGCTGCACGGCCCTATCGGTATCGGCAAGCGCGCGTTGGCCGAGCGCCTGATGGCCAGCCTGCTGTGCAAGCAACCGGTCAATATGGAAGCCTGCGGTGAGTGCAAATCCTGCCTGCTGCTCAAGGCCGGCAGCCACCCCGACAACTACCTGCTCGAACCTGAAGAGGCCGACAAGGCGATCAAGGTCGACCAGGTGCGTGACCTTGTCAGCTTCGTAGTGCAGACCGCGCAGATGGGCGGGCGCAAGGTGGTGCTGATCGAGCCGGTGGAGGCGATGAACATCAACGCCGCCAACGCCTTGCTCAAGAGCCTGGAAGAGCCGTCGGGCGACACCGTGCTGTTGCTGGTGAGCCACCAGTCCAGCCGCTTGTTGCCAACCATCCGCAGCCGTTGCGTGCAGCAGGCCTGCCCATTGCCGAGCGAGGCCATGAGCCTGCAATGGCTGGCGCAGGCGCTGCCGGAATGTGCTGCCGACGAACGGGTCGAGTTGCTGACCCTGGCTGCCGGTTCACCCTTGGCGGCGGTCAAGCTGCAGGCCCAAGGCGTGCGTGAGCAACGGGCGCTGGTGGTCGATGGCGTCAAGAAGCTGCTCAAGCAGGAACAGTCCGCTACGCAACTGGCCGAAGGTGCCTGGAAGGATATTCCGTTGCTGCTGCTGTTCGACTGGTTCTGTGACTGGTCGAGCCTGATCCTGCGCTACCAGTTGACCCAGGACGAAAACGGCCTGGGCCTGCCGGACATGCGCAAAGTGGTGCAGTACCTGGCGCAAAAAAGTGCCCAGGACAAGGTGCTGAACATCCAGGACTGGATCCTGGCCCAACGCCAGAAGGTCCTCGGCAAAGCCAACCTCAACCGCGTGCTGTTGCTCGAAGCACTGCTGGTGCAATGGGTTGGCTTGCTCGGCCGGCGTTAATTTTCGTGGCCGACGGGTGTATCGTCGGCCAGACACTTCCCATGAATTAAGTCGTACTTTCCTATGCTCGTAGATTCCCACTGCCACCTTGATCGCCTCGACCTCGCCCAGCACGGCGGCTCCCTCGACGCTGCCCTGGAAGCGGCGCGCCAGCGCGGGGTAGGGCACTTCCTGTGCATTGGCGTGAGCGCCGACAACGCCGCCGACGTCAAGGCCTTGGCTGATCGCTATGCCGATGTCGACTGCTCGGTCGGTATCCACCCGCTGGACCTCAAGCCCGGTGAAGCGCCAGCACTGGACTGGTTGTTGGCTGAACTCAACCACCCACGCGTGGTGGCGATTGGCGAAACCGGCCTGGATTACCACTACGAACCTGAAGCCGCCGAGTTGCAGCAAGCCTCCTTCCGCCTGCACCTGCAAGCCGCCCAGCAGACCGGCAAACCGGTGATCGTCCACACCCGAGGTGCCCGCGCTGACACCCTGACGCTATTGCGTGAAGCGGCCTTGCCCCAGGCCGGCGTGCTGCATTGCTTCACCGAAGACTGGGACATGGCCAAGGCCGCGCTGGACCTGGGCTTTTACATTTCTCTGTCAGGTATCGTCACCTTCCGCAACGCCGACGCCTTGCGCGACGTGGCGCGTCAGGTGCCGGCTGACCGCCTGCTGGTGGAAACCGATTCGCCTTACCTGGCGCCGATTCCCCATCGCGGCAAGCCGAACCTGCCGGAATACGTGCGCGACGTGGCCGATTACCTGGCGATGCTGCGCGGTGAATCCGTTGAGCGCTTTGCCGAGCAGACCACCGAGAACTTCAAGCGTCTGTTCCCGCTGGCCCACGTAGCCGGCTGAGACGGCCAAATCGCAGGCAAAAAAAACCCGGGTTCTGGGGGGTGAATCCGGGTTAAGACCATTAGGAGTAAAACAAGGGCACACAGTCCGTCGGTACCCAGGTCGACGCGTCACTTGGGGGAGATGCCACGTCGACAGTTCAAGTATTGATCAGTATCCGATTCAGTCCAGTCGCAATTGGTCGTTTTTTAAACAGATTTGGAATACGCGCGCTTCGCTTGAGTTCTCATTGAGTGGATGCACGGCTGCAGTTGTTGCGTATTATTTCTGACTGATAACCCCTCAATCGTTGGTGTGCTGAAACTAAAACGCACGCTGGGTTCACATAGGCGTTGCCCAACGACCGTTCAGTCGGGATAATCCCTCGCATCGGGTAAATCGTATCGCCACGTATCCGTGGCCCTGCGTAACCCTCCCTAATTCCGACCTCTGCAGACCTCTTCCTCATGCACAAAGAACCCCGTAAGGTCCGTGAGTTTCGCCGCCGTGAGCAGGAAATTCTCGACACCGCGCTCAAGTTATTCCTCGAACAAGGTGAAGACAGCGTCACCGTCGAGATGATTGCGGATGCCGTGGGTATCGGCAAAGGCACGATCTACAAACACTTCAAATCCAAGGCCGAGATCTACCTGCGGCTGATGCTCGACTACGAGCGCGACTTGAACGAGCTGCTGCATTCGGCCGATGTGGACAAGGACAAGGAGGCGCTGTCACGCGCCTATTTCGAGTTCCGCATGCGTGACCCGCAGCGCTACCGCCTGTTCGACCGCCTGGAAGAAAAGGTGGTCAAGGGCCATCAAGTGCCGGAAATGGTCGAGGAACTGCACAAGATCCGCGCCTCGAACTTCGAGCGTCTCACCCTGCTGATCAAGGGTCGCATCAGCGAAGGCAAGCTGGAAGACGTGCCACCGTATTTCCACTACTGCGCCGCTTGGGCGTTGGTCCATGGCGCCGTTGCGCTGTACCACTCGCCGTTCTGGAGCAATGTGCTGGAAGATCAGGAAGGTTTCTTCCAGTTCCTGATGGACATCGGCGTGCGCATGGGCAATAAGCGCAAGCACAGCACTGAGCTGCCGAGCGCAGAGCCCAAGAGCAGCGACGCTCCCGCTGTTTAAGCTATTCCCGACAGTTATGGCGCAATGATTTGCTGCCGCTTGCAGTACCCCAGGAATATACTCAGGCAAGGATGCTTGCTAAAAGCTGATTTTTCAGTCAGCTTTTAGCGCGCCAGAACCATCCTCTGCCGGAGTGATCCATGATCGTTGATCGTCAAGGCAGGCGATTTCGCAATTTGCGGATCAGCCTGACCTCAGCCTGCAATTACGCGTGTACCTATTGCGTGCCAAACGGCAAGCGGCTGGTGGCTGCCCAGGACGAACTCTCGGCCGAGGCCATGGCGCGTGGCGTGGCTTATCTGATCGAAGCGGCCGGCATCGAGCGCTTGCGCATTACCGGCGGTGAACCGTTGGTTAGCCCCAAGCTGGAAGCCTTCATGAGCGCCGTGGGCGGCATGGGCCTCAGTGATATCAGCCTGACCACTAATGGCCAACTGCTGGCGCGCAAGTTGCCGCTGCTGGTGGACGCGGGTATTCGGCGCATCAACGTGTCCCTTGATACCCTGGATGCCGACGCTTTCCGCAGCATCGCCCGTGGCGGCGACCTGGCCACCGTGCTCGATGGCATGGACCAGGCCCGCGCCGCCGGCATCAAGATCAAAGTCAATATGGTGCCGTTGCGTGGGCAGAACCTCGACCAGGTGATGCCACTGCTCGACTACTGCCTGGAGCGTGGCTATGAGCTGCGCTTTATCGAATTGATGCGCATGGGCCACCTGGCCAAGGATTCCAATGCGTTCCTGCAGCAGTTTGTCAGCTTGCAGCAACTGCTCAGCCTGATCGGCGAACATCACGAATACCTGCAAGCCAACGCGCCGATTGATGCCACGGCAGTGCGCTATGAGGTGCCGGGCAAAGGCTTCTTTGGCGTAATCGCCAACGAAAGCGTGCCGTTCTGCCGCACTTGCTCGCGCCTGCGCTTGTCGTCTACCGGTTGGTTGCATGGCTGCTTGTCGTCGAGCAACCGCCACTATGTGGGCGACCTGCTGGACCAACCGCGCCATCAGGCACTGCCGGCCCTGCAGGGGCTTTTGATGAAGGCCCTGGGCGACAAGCAGGAAGTGGCTTTCTCTGGCGGCGCAACGATCATGAAGATCATCGGCGGCTAAACCCGCTCCCAATCGAATGGGGGGCAGGCTTTTTGTGGGAGCTGGCTTGCCTGCGATTGCATCACCTCGGTGTACTTGATGTACGTGGGTGTCTGCATCGCAGGCAAGCCAGCTCCCACATTTGGTTATGCATCGTTCTTGAATGGCGCGGATTCTGCATTAAGTGCCCATTCGCCGGTTTTCCGTCACCGGCTTCTGGAGGATTAGGATGCGTAGTCTGGTTTTGTTGCTGGCGTCAGTGGCGCTGAGTGGCTGCATGACCGTCAGCGATATGGCCGAAGGCACCCGCTATCAGATGAGCGATGCCGGGCTGCTGGACCACAGTGACACCCGCCGTACCGCCTCGGTGCGCATACAGCCGGACTCCTTTGTGTTTATCGCCCAGGGCGCCTTTGTGCCGCCGGGCAGCGCCTATCCGCGACCTAACGTGGTGGCCGAAGAAGCCTTCAACGGCTTCGTCGAATACTTCCCGATGGTGCGCCGCGCTCGCAAGCCGGAAGGCCTCGAACAGGCCATGGCCGAAGCCCGTGCGACGGGCGCTCACTACCTGCTGTATTGCCGCTTTGCGGCAGCCGATGACCGTATCGGCAATGCCGATGAGTGGACCGATCAGCAAGCGTTGGACCGAGTTGGCCTGGACAGCGGCGTGATCCAGATCATGTTGATCGAGACCAGCACCCAGTATTTGATTGATACTGCACGCATTCGCAGTCGTGGCGGTTTACTGACGTTCCACGACAACAAGCCAGAAGACTTGATCGCCCGCCCGCTGGCCCAATACGCCCGCGGCCTGTTGGGAATGGGTGATCAATAAAATCCAGAGGAGAACCCTATGACCGATTCCGCCAAGGCCAATGATCTATTGGCCCAACTGCCCAAGGGCAAGGGCAAGGGCAAGGGGCCGGCGCCGGTACACCTGTGGAACCCGGATTTGTGCGGCAACATCGACATGCGCATCGCCCGTGACGGCACCTGGTTTTACCAGGGCACGCCGATCGGGCGTAAGCCGATGGTCAAGCTGTTCTCCAATATCATCCGCCGCGATGGCGATGAGTATTTCCTAGTCACTCCCGTGGAAAAAGTCGGTATCCGCGTCGATGATGCGCCCTTTGTCGCGGTAACGCTGGAAGTCGAAGGGCAGGGCGAAAGCCAGGTGCTGCGCTTCACCACCAACGTCGACGAGGACATTGATGCGGGCCTTGAACACCCTTTGCGGGTGGTGATCGACCCGATCACCCAGGAACCTGCGCCTTACCTGCGAGTGCGCACCAACCTTGAAGCCCTGGTGCATCGCAACGTGTTTTACCAATTGGTCGAGTTGGCGGTCAGCCGTCCGATCAACGGTCAGAACTGGCTTGGCGTATGGAGCGGCGGGGAGTTTTTCCGCATTGGCCTGGAGCCCTGAGGCCGATTTTTTCATCATCCTGAAATAATTTTGCTTGCTGAGAGCGGGCGCTTTCGGTTATCAATTTGTACATGATTAGACATGTCCGATTTGATAAGAAAAAACGCGTCGTCGACGAGCTTATCCGCCGTATCGAGGCTGGAGTGATGGCCGACGGTTTCCTGTTGCCGGGCGAACATCAACTGGCCGAAGAGTTTGCGGTCAGCCGTGGCACCTTGCGCGAAGCCCTGGCTGAGCTCAAACGGCGTAACTACATCGCCACGCAAAGCGGCGTCGGCTCCATCGTCACCTTTGACGGCATGGTGCTCGACCAACGCAGCGGTTGGGCACAGGCGCTGGCCGATACCGGCGCACTAGTCATCACAGACATCCTGCGCCTGGAAGCCGTGACACGACCGGACCTGCTCAGCCGTTTTGGCAGCGACCAATTTATCGCCCTCGACCGTCGTCGGCGCACCCCCGATGGCACCGCTGTGTCCCTCGAACGTTCGCTGATGCCCGCAACCGGTGGCCTGGAAAGCCTGCCCCGCGTCGGTCTGATCGACAACTCCCTCACCGTCACCCTGGCCGCCTACGGCTACGTGGGTGCCGAGGGCGATCAATGGATAGGTGCCGAGCCTCTCAGCGATGAAGACGCCGAGTTGCTCGGCCGCCCAGCCGGTACGGTATTTCTCAAAGCCTCGCGCACCACCTACGACCGCCGCAAGCGTCTCATGGAGCATGTCGAAAGCTTGCTCGACCCTTTGCACTTTCGCCTGCACCTGCAGTTTGGAGCTTCGAAATGACCGCGCAAAATCGTGCCCTCGGTGCCTTCTACGGCCTGGCCCTGGGCGATGCATTGGGCATGCCCACCCAGTCGTTGAGCCGTGAGCAGGTGCAGCAGCGCTTCGGGGCCATCACCGCTCTGGAAGATGCTGGCGCCGACCAACCCATCGCGCCGAACATGCCGGCCGGCTCCATCACCGATGACACCGAGCAGGCGATCATGGTCGGTGAGTTGCTGGTGCAGGGGCAGGGCAAGATCGAACCCACGGTACTCGCCCAGCGCCTGATCGACTGGGAAGCGGCGATGCGCGCCAAAGGCTCCCAGGACTTGCTGGGGCCATCGACCAAACGCGCTATCGATATGATCCTCGCCGGCCACACCCCGGAAGAGTCCGGGCGTTACGGCACCACCAATGGCGCCGCAATGCGCATCACGCCAGTGGGGATTGCCGCCGACGTCAGCGACCCGGCGCAATTTATCCAGGCAGTGATCCAGGCCTGCCAGGTCACCCATAACACCAACCTGGGCATCTCCAGCGCGGCGGCGGTGGCGGCGGTGGTCTCGGCGGGTATCAACGGTGTGGATTTGGGTGAAGCGCTGAACATCGGCACCCAGCTCGCCCAGCAGGCCGAAGGCCATGGCCACTGGATTGCCGGCGGGCGGATTTCCACGCGCATCAGTTGGGCGCGCACCTTGAGCGTCGGCAGCGGCGACAAAGCCCTGTTTGCCGACCTGCTTTACGAACTGATCGGCACCTCCGTCGCCTCTCAGGAATCGGTAGTGGTGTCGTTTGCCCTCGCCCAGCAAGTGGCGGTGGGTGACATGAATGCCTTCGAGGCGCTGTGCCTGGCGGCCAGCCTTGGCGGCGACACCGACACCATCGCCGCCATGCTGGGTGCGATGTTGGGCGCGTGCCTGGGGATGCAGTGCTGGCCTGAGGCGATGATTGAGCAGGTCAAGCAGGTCAATGGCCTGGATTTGCAGGCGTTGGTTCTAGGCCTGCTCGAAATTCGATAAGCGCTGAAAATCAAAAAAATTGTGGGAGCGGGCTTGCTCGCGAAAGCGGTGGATCAGTCAACTGATGTGCCACCTGACACACCGCTTTCGCGAGCAAGCCCGCTCCCACATTTGATTGTGCCGAGTCATGGAGACCGAGCGAGTAAGTAGTTTTATTTGCACACCTGCCACAACCACAACAATACAGGCACCAGGAGCACCCCTCATGAGCAGCACTTCTTCCGGCCAAAGTGCCGGGCAATTGGAAACACGCGGCATCGAACCGGTCCCCGAAGGCGAGTGCAACGGCCACCCGCTGCAACTGTTCTGGGTGTGGTTCGCGGCTAACATCAGCATCCTTGGCTTGCCACTTGGCGCGACCCTGGTGGCGTTCCGTGGCCTGGCGATCTGGCAGGCGATCATTGTGGCGATCCTCGGCGCCGCCGGCTCCTTTGCCGTGGTGGGCATCATCTCGATTGCCGGCCGTCGCGGCCGCGCGCCGAGCCTGACGCTGTCGCGCGCCATCTTCGGTGTGCGCGGCAATATCGGCCCCACGCTGGTCTCGCTGATGTCGCGTCTGGGCTGGGAAACCGTCAACACCACCACCGCCGCCTTTGTGCTGCTGTCATTGTGTTCGATCCTGTTCGGCTCGCCGGTCGAAGCCAAAAGCGCGCCGGTACTCACGCTGATCTTTATCGCCATCTTCGTGCTGCTGACCTTGTCCGTATCCGGCCTCGGCCACGCCACCTTGCTGGTGATCCAGAAGTGGGCCACCTACGTGTTCGGCGCGCTGAACATTCTGGTGGGCGGCTTCCTCTGCGCGACCATCGACTGGAGCGCGGTGTTCAACGCCACCCCGGCGCCGCTGAGCGCCATGATCATCGGCGTCGGCACCATGGCGGCCGGCACCGGTATCGGCTGGGCCAACGCCGGTGCCGACATGTCCCGTTACCAGCACCGCAGTGTCAAGGCCGTGCGCCTGGTCGCGTCCGCCGCGTTTGGTGCGGGCATTCCGCTGGTGCTGTTGATCACCCTCGGCGGCCTGCTATCGGTGGGCAACAACGACCTGGCGTCGGCCACCGACCCGATCATCGCGATCCGCGACATGCTGCCGACCTGGATGGCGGTGCCGTACTTGATCACCGCGTTCGGCGGGCTGTTGCTCTCCAATAACCTCTCGGTGTACTCGGCCGGTCTCACCACCTTGACCTTGGGCCTCAAAGTCAAACGCGTGCATGCGGTGATCGTCGATATCGTGGCGATCTTCGCCGGTTCGATTTACTTCATGCTGATTGCCGACAGTTTCTACGGCCCGTTCATCACCTTCATCTCACTGCTGGCTGTGCCGATCACCGCCTGGGTCGGAATCTTCGTGGTCGACCTGATTCACCGTCACTACTACAGCCCCAAAGACCTGCTGGATGTAAGCCCAAGCAGTGCCTACTGGTATCGCGGCGGCGTGGAATGGCGTGCATTCGGCGCCTGGGCCGTGGCGATCGTGCTGGGTTTGAGCTTCACCACCATCGGCACCACCGCCGAAAACATCTGGTTCGCCGGGCCTTTGTCCGACTCCTGGCTGGGCCACAACGGCCTGGGCTGGATCGTCACCTTCGTGGTGGCCGGTGGGATTTATGCGGTACTGGGCGGCGCAGCTGACCGTCGCCCGGCTTTGGTAGAGCGCGCTAATGTCTAGATTGCTGCACACCGGCCAGGTCATCGTCGACCTGGTCATGGCCCTCGACACACTGCCAGCAACCGGCGGCGACGTGCTGGCGCAATCCGCCAGCTTCGAAGCCGGCGGCGGCTTCAACGTGATGGCCGCCGCCCGGCGCAATGGTTTGCCGGTGGTTTACCTCGGCTGCCATGGCAGCGGGCGCTTCGGCGACCTGGCGCGCACCGCCATGCAGGCCGAAGGCGTAGAGATGGCCCAGGCGGCCAGTGCGGGCAAGGACACCGGTTTGTGCGTGTCGCTGACCGAAGCCAGCACCGAGCGTACCTTCATTTCGCATATCGGTGCTGAGGGTGACTTGAGTGCCGAGGACCTCGCAGGCGTGGTGCCGCGCGCAGACGATTATGTCTACGTCAGCGGCTACAGCCTGTTGCTCGACGGCAAGGCCCAGGCGCTGCTCGATTGGTTGCTGGCGCTGCCGCGTGAGATCACCGTGGTGTTCGATCCTGGGCCATTGGTCAAGGCGCCGGATTCGGCATTGATGGTTGCCTTGCTGCCACGCATCGACATCTGGACCAGCAACGGCCCCGAAGCCCTGGCGTTTACCGGGGCCGGAACGCTGGCCGAAGCGCTGCGCGACCTCAATCGTCACCTGCCGGCTGAGGCATTACTGGTGGTGCGCGACGGGCCGAATGGCTGCTGGGTCAGCCGCCAGGGCAAGGCCGAGCATGTTCCGGGTTTCAAGGTGCAGGCGGTCGACAGCAACGGCGCGGGTGATGCCCATGCCGGTGTGTTTCTGGCCGGGTTGGCCGAGGGTTTAACGCCCGCAGTGGCTGCGCGTCGGGCCAATGCGGCGGCAGCGTTGGCAGTCACGCGCTGGGGGCCGGCGACGTCGCCTGGCAGTGCCGAAGTCGACGCATTAGTCGCTGAATAAACGCCTATCAAAATGTGGGAGCGGGCTTGCTCGCGAAAGCGGTGGATCAGTCACCTAACATGTCGACTGACACTACGCATTCGCGAGCAAGCCCGCTCCCACACAAGCCCGCTCCCACACAAGCCCGCTCCCACACAAGCCCGCTCCCACTTGATCTTCGTCTAACTTAAACCGTACCTTCGCCTTCCAGCTTACGCGCCTCGTCAACACCCGAGGCAGTCAGCTTGATCGGCAGGTTCAACGAATATTCACCGGCGTAGTCGGTGGTCACATGCCCATCCTTGATAAACCCGCGGTCCTGCAAAAACGCCAGCACACTGGCGACCTCTTTTTCGCCGCGGTAGTTATCCAGCACCTCCTTGCCCAAGCCGTTGGGGTGGGCGTGCAGCAGGCGGGTGAGGACTTCTTTTTCAAGGTTTCTATCGACGTTCATGCGTACCTCTTCACTGGGAAATGATCGGGCGTCGGTGTGGCTATCGATGCATCAAGGCGCAGGTTGTTTCGGCGCGCCCGGGATGTTGTTGTCATCGCCTTTGTTGATTTTGGGTTCTTCATTGACGCCTGGACCCATTTTGCCGTTACCGACTGCTGCCGGTGCCTGGCGTTGGGTGTCGGCGCCTTTGGTGCGAGGGTCTGCGCCGTTATCGATAATTGCGCCACCGTTGGTTTCCATCCCTGTGCCCATCGAATCCTGAGACTCCTTGGTAGCAGGGTTGGTGGTGCCGGTAGACGAGGTGGCGGCAACGGCGCTCAACGAAGCGGCGGACAGCAGGCCGGTGAGGGCGAGGGCAGCAAATTTGGAATTCTTCATGAGAGGTGTCTCCATATGATTAATGTCCTTACCCCTTATTGGTCCGCCCCAGTTTGCGGTTCGTGCCTTGATGGCGACGAACGGTCTTAACGCACCTGTAAGATTTTGTGTGCCGACCGCTGGCGCCAGATCAACCGCGCCACCGTGATCAACCAGTTGAACAAGGCCACGCCCAGCACACTCGCCAGCAGCGTCGGCATGCCGTAATCGACAATAATTTTGCCTGCCAGCAGCGGGAAGCCGAACACCCCGACAAAGTACGCCAGGCTGAACAGCAGCAAGGCTTGTGACGTGGTACCGGGCGGTGCTTCATTGGCCACCAGCCCATTGATCACCGAGTACGTCAGGCCGTAACCCACGCCCAGCGTGGCGGCGGCCAACAGGTAACTGAGGTTGCCGCTCACGCCAAACACAAACAGTGCGATCGAGCCCAGCATGATCCCGGACAGCACGCAGGCGGCCCAGTACGCATCACGTTTAACCACGTGGCCTGCGATCAACAGTCGGCTGGTGATGGCGGCACTCAGGAAACCCGCGAAAAACAACGAGTAGTCCAGCCCATGCGCAGCGGCATAGCTGGTCTGAAACGATGACAGCCCACCAAACACACAGCCGCCCAGGCCGACCATCAGGATCGCAAACGCGGCTTTGGATGACAGCACGCGGCGGCTCGATGCCCAGGAAATCTTCGAGGTGGGCGCATTCGCGTGACGGTTGAGCTGTGCGCCCATTCGCCAGAACATCAGCACGCCGACCAGGCTGGCCAGGCCGGCGATATAGAAGGCGGCTGTCAAAGGCAGGCCCAGCGCACCGGCGGCGCGCCCGAGCAACGGGCCGGTGCCGATCCCGCTCAACATGCTGCCCGACAGCAGCGCAAAATATTTGGCCCGCTGCGCCGGTTCCACCAGTAGCGTCACGATGATCGGCCCCAAGGTGTAGAACACGCCCCAACCCAACCCCAGCGACAGACCGAACAGCATCAACCCCAGGCCAAACCCCGGTGTCAGGGCAAACCCCAGGCACGCCACCACCAGCAATACGCCCATGCCCGCAATTGCGCGCGCTGCACCCACGGCATCGGCCAAGTGGCCGCAGAACACTACTGCCACGAACGTACTGAGCATCGCCATGGAAATCACGCTGCCGGCGTCGTGTTCATTGCCGCCGCGCGCGTGGATCAGCAACGACAATAAAAACGTCGAGCCGTAAGACAACGACAACAAGAAGCTGGCGAGGCAGAACAGGGCGAATAGCCTGGTGTTTACGGCGGGTGTGGAAGGCATGGGGCAACCTGGCATTTATTAGCGTGAGTTATTAGCGTTATGACGACTGTTTACCATGCCCGCGTGCAGGGTTTGTTCTGTGGTTGGTGGTGCTTGCTTTACGCCTGGCCGGAGTAAACAAATTGCACTGCAATCAGTCATCAAAGCGCCTTAGTATGTGGCCTTTGAAATTGCCCAAGGCCTGCCCATGACCATCGAGATTCGCCCTGCCGTGCCCAGCGATGCTGCGCAGATCCTGACCTTCATCACCGAGCTTGCCGAGTACGAAAAGGCCCGCCATGAAGTGATCGCCAGTGTGGTGGATATCGAGCGCAGCCTGTTCAGCGAGGGCGCCACCGCCCATGGCCTGATCTGTTCACGGGATGGCCTGCCGATTGGCTTTGCGGTGTTCTTTTTCAGTTACTCCACCTGGCTGGGCAGCAACTGCCTGTACCTCGAAGACCTTTACATCAACCCCGAGCAACGCGGCGGTGGGGCGGGTAAGAAGCTCTTGCGCCACCTGGCCAGGATCGCCTGCGATAACGGTTGCGGGCGTTTCGAGTGGAGTGTGCTGGACTGGAACGAACCGGCGATTGCCTTCTACAAATCCATCGGCGCGCAGCCGCAGGAAGAGTGGGTGCGCTATCGCATGGAAGGTAATGCACTGCGCGACTTTGCCCAAGGCTGAAACCCTCTTTCAAAAGCACTGAAGATCCACAATTTTTTTGTGTCTTGTCTCATAATGTGGGATGCAAATTTATATATTGAGATATTTCAAAAGATGGGTTTATAGTCGGCGGCATCAGCACTCACTACCAAAAATAAAACAGGTGAAGCGATGCAGCCCCAACCGTTGTCATTACCCGCCGTGCCCGAGCCGACCTATGGCGAGCGGCTGAAAAACAAAGTGGTGATCATCACCGGTGCCGCCCAAGGCATTGGCGAGGCGATCGTCGCCTGCTTCCAGGCCCAGCAGGCACGCCTGGTGATCGCGGATATCCAGGGTGAAAAGGTCGAGCAAGTCGCCGCCCACTGGCGCGAACGCGGCGCTGAAATTTTCGCGCAGGCCGTCGATATCACCTCCAAAGAGCAATGGCAGGCGCTGGTCAATGTGGCCATCGAGCGCTTTGGCCGTGTGGATGTGTTGATCAACTGCGCGGGCGTCAACGTGTTCCGTGATCCGCTGCAGATGACCGACGAAGACTGGCGCCGCTGCTTCGCCATCGACCTCGACGGCGCCTGGTTCGGCTGCCGTACGGTGCTGCCGCACATGATTGAGCAGGGCATCGGCAACATCATCAACATCGCCTCCACCCATTCCAGCCACATTATTCCCGGCTGCTTTCCCTATCCCGTTGCCAAGCATGGCCTGCTCGGTCTCACCCGCGCGCTGGGCATCGAATACGCGCCCAAAGGCATCCGCGTAAATGCCATCGCGCCGGGCTACATCGAAACCCAGCTCAACGTCGATTACTGGAACGGCTTCCCTGACCCGCACGCCGAGCGCCAGCGCGCCTTCGATTTGCACCCGCCCAAGCGCATCGGCCAACCGGTCGAGGTGGCGATGACGGCGCTGTTCCTGGCCACCGACGAGGCGCCCTTTATCAACGCAACCTGCCTGATGATCGATGGCGGGCGTTCCGTGATGTACCACGACTAACAACAATCAAGAGAGGTGGTTCATGTTCAAGAAGACCTTAGGCGCCGTGGCACTGGCGATGGCCTTCAGCGGCTTTGCAGCGGCCGAAGAAGTGAAGATCGGCTTTCTGGTCAAGCAGGCCGAAGAACCCTGGTTCCAGACCGAATGGGCCTTCGCCGAAAAGGCCGGCAAGGACCAGGGCTTCACCGTGATCAAGATCGCCGTGCCCGACGGCGAGAAAACCCTCTCGGCCATCGACACCCTCGCGGCCAACGGCGCCAAGGGGTTTGTGATCTGCCCGCCGGACGTGTCCCTCGGCCCGGCGATCATGGCCAAGGCCAAGCTCAACGGCTTGAAAGTGCTGGCGGTGGATGACCGTTTCGTGGATGCCAAAGGCAAGCCCATGGAAGATGTACCTTATGTAGGCCTGGATGCCTACAAGATCGGCCAGAAGCAAGGCGAGGCCATGGCTGCCGAAGCCAAGCAGCGCAACTGGGACTGGAAGGACACCTACGCCGTCATCAACACCTTTGACGAGCTGGAAACCGGTAAAAAGCGCACCGACGGTTCGGTCGAAGGCCTTAAGGCTGCCGGCTTGCCTGCTGACCACATCCTGTTCAGCGCGCAGAAAACCCTCGACGTGCCAGGCAGCATGGATTCCACCAACTCGGCGCTGGTAAAGCTGCCGGGCACCGCGAAAAACCTGATCATCGGCGGCATGAACGACAGCACCGTGCTGGGCGGCGTGCGCGCCACCGAAAGCGCCGGTTTCAAGGCGGCCAACGTGATCGGCGTGGGCATCAATGGCACTGATGCGATTGAAGAGTTGAAGAAAACCGACACCGGCTTCTACGGCTCAATGCTGCTTAGCCCCGATGCATCCGGCTACAAAACCGCCACGGCGATGTTCGAGTGGGTCACTAAAGGCACCGAGCCTGCCAAGTTCACCGCCCTGGATAACGTAACCCTGATCACACGCGCCAACTTCAAGGAAGAGTTGAGCAAAATCGGTCTGTGGAAATGACCGGCGCGGCCTTGCGTTTCAACGGCATCGGCAAGGAATTTCCCGGGGTCAAGGCCTTGGCGCAGATCAGCTTTGAAGCGCAGCCGCACTCGGTGCATGCGCTGATGGGCGAGAACGGCGCGGGCAAGTCCACGCTGCTCAAGATCCTTGGCGGTGCCTACACGCCGAGCAGCGGCACGGTGCAGATCGGCGAGCAGGTCATGGCGTTTAAAAACGCCGCCGACAGCATCGCCAACGGCGTGGCGGTGATTCACCAGGAGCTGCACCTGGTGCCGGAAATGACCGTGGCCGAGAACCTGTTTCTCGGGCATTTGCCGTCGCGTTTCGGCGTGGTCAATGGCAGCCAGCTGCGCAAGCAGGCGCTGGCGTGTCTTAAAGGCCTGGCCGATGAAATCGACCCGCAAGAGAAGCTTGGGCGCTTGTCCCTTGGCCAGCGTCAACTGGTGGAAATCGCCAAGGCGTTGTCCCGTGGCGCCCATGTGATTGCCTTTGACGAGCCCACCAGCAGCCTCTCGGCGCGGGAAATCGACCGTTTGATGGCGATCATCACGCGGCTGCGCGATGAGGGCAAAGTGGTGCTGTATGTGTCGCACCGTATGGAAGAGGTGTTCCGCATTTGCGATGCGGTGACGGTGTTCAAGGACGGCCGTTATGTGCGCACGTTTGACGACATGGCCACACTGACTCACGACCAGTTGGTGACCTGCATGGTCGGGCGCGATATCCAGGACATCTACGATTACCGCCCGCGCGAACGCGGCGAAGTGGCGCTCAAGGTCAACGGTTTGCTTGGGCCTGGCCTGCGCGAAGCGGTCAGCCTGCAGGTACACAAGGGCGAGATTCTCGGCCTTTTCGGGCTGGTGGGCGCTGGGCGTACCGAGCTGTTTCGTTTGCTCAGTGGGCTGGAGCGCGCAACGGCCGGGCAGTTGGAATTGTTTGGGCAAGCCCTGCCATTACATTCACCACGCGATGCCATCGCCGCCGGTGTGTTGCTGTGCCCGGAGGACCGCAAAAAGGAAGGCATCATTCCGCTGTCCAGCGTGGCCGAGAACATCAATATCAGCGCACGCGGCGCGCACTCTACCTTTGGCTGGCTGTTGCGCGAAGGCTGGGAGAAGGGCAATGCCGACAAGCAAATCAAGGCGATGAAGGTCAAGACGCCGAACGCCGAACAGAAAATCATGTACCTGTCCGGTGGCAATCAGCAGAAGGCCATTCTCGGCCGCTGGCTGTCGATGCCGATGAAAGTGCTGCTGCTGGATGAGCCCACACGCGGTATCGATATTGGCGCCAAATCCGAGATTTACCAGATCATCCATAACCTCGCGGCCAGCGGCATTGCCGTGATTGTGGTGTCCAGCGACCTGATGGAAGTGATGGGCATCTCTGATCGCATCCTGGTGATGAGTGAAGGCGCGCTGACTGGCGAGTTGACCCGCGACCAGGCGGATGAAGCAAAGCTGTTGCAACTGGCTCTCCCGCGTTCGCGGGCTTGAAGAATTCGAGGGTGTAGGTATGTCACAGGTAAAAACTGCAAAGGGCTTTTGGCCGGGTTTCAACCAACGCAAATTTCTTGATGATTGGGTGATGCTGCTCGCGGCATTGAGCATCTTTGTGCTCAGCGCGCTGTTTATCGACAACTTCCTCTCGCCGCTGAATATGCGCGGGCTGGGCCTGGCGATTTCGACGGTGGGCATCGCTGCGTGCACCATGCTGTTCTGCCTGGCGTCGGGGCATTTCGACTTGTCCGTCGGCTCGGTGATCGCCTGCGCCGGTGTGGTCGCGGGGATTGTGATTCGTGACACCGACAGCGTGGTGCTCGGCGTGTCGGCTGCGTTGGCCATGGGCCTGGTAGTGGGGTTGATCAACGGCATCGTCATCGCCAAGCTGCGCATCAACGCGTTGATCGCCACCTTGGCGACCATGCAGATCGTGCGCGGGCTGGCCTATATCTTCTCCAACGGTAAAGCCGTCGGCGTAATGGACGAGCGCTTCTTTGTGTTCGGCAACGGCCAACTGATGGGTGTGCCGGTGCCGATTATCATCACTGTGTTGTGCTTTGTGTTCTTCGGCTGGCTGCTCAACTACACCACCTATGGGCGCAACACCATGGCCATCGGCGGCAACCAGGAAGCGGCGTTGCTGGCTGGGGTGAATGTCGACCGCACCAAGATCATCATCTTTGCCGTGCACGGCTTGATCGGCGCACTGGCCGGGGTGATCCTCGCCTCGCGCATGACCTCGGGCCAGCCAATGATCGGCCAGGGCTTTGAGCTGACGGTGATCTCGGCGTGTGTGTTGGGCGGTGTGTCGTTGAGCGGCGGTATCGGCATGATTCGCCATGTGATTGCCGGGGTGTTGATTCTGGCGATTATCGAGAACGCGATGAACCTGAAGAACATCGATACGTTTTACCAGTATGTGATTCGGGGTTCGATCCTGCTCTTGGCGGTGATCATCGACCGCATGAAGCAACGTTAATACTCGGTCTCAGCAACACTGAAAATCCAATGTGGGGGCGGCGGTGCGACGATTCGACTTGCTCGCGAATGCAGTGTGTCAGGCAGCACACCTGTTTCTGATACACCGTATTCGCGAGCAAGCCCGCTCCCACATTTGGATCTCCACAGTATTGAGGTTCAGCATTTGCCATAATGGCGCCGTTTTCGTACTTCCCAATAGGCCCGATATGCAGGAAAACGCCCACATCCCCGTCAAAGACGCCGCTCCCACCGGCACCCAGACCCTGCTGCGTGGCCTGGGCGTGGTGCAAGCGGTGGCGGCGGGTGCGCGCGACTTGAAAGAGATCGCCAGGCGCATCGGCACCACCCGCAGCACCACCCACCGGCTGGCCAGCTGCCTGGTGGAGGAGCGTTACTTGCGTGTGGTGCCGCAAGTCGGTTACCTGTTGGGGCCCAAGCTGATCGAACTGGGTTTTCAGGCCCGCGACGAGCTGCCATTGGTGACCCTGGCGGTGCCGTACCTGGATGAGCTGTCGGCGCTCACCGGCGACACCATCCACTTGGCGATTCGTGAATACGACGACGTGCTCTACCTGCACAAGAACCCCGGCCGCTACGGCCCGGAAATGCGCTCGCGGGTCGGCCATCGCATGCCGCTGGCGCGCACCGGTGTGGGCAAGGCAATGTTGCTGGATGACTCTGTGCAGGAGTGGCAGCGCTTGTATGAAGCCAGCCTGCCCGCCGGGGGCAAGAGCCAGCAATGGCCGTCGCACCCGGAGCAATCCTGGGCGCAGTTCGAGCAGCGCATGCGTGAATACGTGGAGGGCGGGTATGCGTTCGACCTGGAAGACAACGAACCGTCGATCCGTTGTGTGGCGGCACCGGTGCGCGATGCCAGCCGGCGCATCGTCGCCGGCATCAGCATCGCCAGTACCGTGCCCTACATGCCGCTGGAAAAGATGGCCGAGCTGATCCCTGTGATCAAACAGGTCGCAGCGCGGCTGTCAGCGGAGTTGGGCGCTAAGGCCTGATCAGGCCTTCAAGGTCGCCATGTCGATGACAAAGCGGTACTTCACATCGCCGGCGATCATGCGAGTGTAAGCCTCGTTGATCTGGCGGATATCGAGCATCTCGATGTCGCAGGTGATGTTGTGTTCGGCGCAGAAATCCAGCACTTCCTGGGTTTCGGCAATGCCACCGATCAAGGAGCCGGCCAGCACTTTACGGCCCAGCACCAGCTTGGCGGCGTTCACCGGCGGGTCGACCGGCTCGATCAAGCCGACCAGGATGTGTACGCCGTCAAAGCGCAGCACGTCGAGGTAGGGGTTCAGGTCGTGCTGCACCGGAATGGTGTCCAGCAGGAAGTCAAAGCTGCCGGCGGCGGCTTTCATCTGCTCGGCATCGGTGGACACGATCACGTGGTCAGCGCCCTGGCGACGGCCTTCTTCAGCCTTGCTCGCGGAGCGGGTGAACAGCGTAACTTCTGCACCCATGGCCTTGGCGAACTTGATGCCCATGTGGCCCAGGCCGCCCATGCCCAGCACGCCGACTTTGTCGCCAGCCTTGACGCCGTAGTGCTTGAGTGGCGAGTAGGTGGTGATGCCTGCGCACAGAATCGGCGCGGCGCTGGCCAGGTCGAGCTTGGCCGGGATCTTCACCACAAAGTGTTCGCTGACCACGATGCTGTCGGAATAGCCGCCCATGGTGTTGCTGCCATCTACCCGGTCCGGGGTGGCGTAGGTCATGGTCGGGCCTTCGAGGCAGTATTGCTCAAGATCCGCATGGCAAGCGTCGCAATGGCGGCACGAATCGACCATGCAACCCACGCCCACCAGATCGCCGACTTTGTGCGCAGTCACGCTGGCGCCGACGGCGGTGACTTTGCCGACGATCTCGTGGCCCGGCATCAGCGGATACACAGCGATGCCCCATTCGTTACGCGCCTGGTGGATGTCGGAGTGGCACACGCCGCAGTAGAGAATCTCGATGGCCACATCGTCGGCGCGCGGGCTGCGGCGTTCGAAAGACATGGGGGCGAGGGGAGTGGTGGCCGACTGGGCGGCATAACCGATGGCGGTGTACATGGTGAAAACCTCGCAAAAGGATTGACTAGGGAGGCGGCGCATTTTCCGCGCAGGGCCTGGATGCGGCCATGGTGATTGCTCCGAACCTCATGCCTATTCGTCCGGGAGTGCCCGGTGTTTGGATCCATGTGGCGCCAGACCTGCGATGATGGTCCCATCCCTTTTTTACGAAGTTTTTTGCCATGTTGTTGACCCGCCATCTTGATGCCAACGCCACGCTGGTTGCCTTGATTGAGGACCTCACGCCCTGCGACGGTTTCTCCCCGACGCACCTGCCCGGCGTAAAGGTGTTGCGCGCCAGTTGCGACGTGGCGCGCGGCCCGCAGATCTACGAGCCGAGCCTGATGTTCGTGGCCCAAGGCAGCAAAGTCGCCTATTTGGGCCCGCGCACACTGGAGTATGGCGCCGGGCACTACCTGATCCAGGCGATGCCTGTGCCGTTCGAATGCGAGACTTTTGCCATGGCGCCCGACGCGCCGCTGTACGGGGTTACCGTGGGGATTGACCGCGTGGTACTCGGCGAACTGGTCATGGCCATGGGCATGCAGGCCGGGCCGCCGCCCACGGCGCAGACGTTGGAATCCATGAGCTCGGTGATGCTCGATGATGCAATGCGCGGCAGCGTCGAACGGCTTTTGCAGTGCCTGCACGATCCGCTGGAAAGCCGGATCATGGGCCCGGCGCGGGTTAGAGAAGTCTTGTTTACCGCGTTACGCGGGCCACAGGCGGACGTGCTGCGGGCGTTGGTGGAGCAACAGGGGCAATTCTCACGTATTGCCACCTCGTTGCATCACCTGCATGCCCATTACGCCGAGCCGCTGAACATCGAGACATTGGCCGGTTATGCGCATATGAGTGCGTCGACCTTTCATGAGCATTTCAAGCGTTGCACGCTATTGTCGCCGGTGCAGTATTTGAAGCGCTTGCGGTTGTTGAAGGCGCAGCAGTTGCTGCTGGTGGAAGGCTTGGGCGTGGCGCAGGCGGCGCACAACGTGGGGTACCAGAGTACGTCGCAGTTCAGTCGGGAATATAAGCGCTACTTTTTGCGTAACCCGGGTGAAGAGCGGGCGGCATAGTGACTACAGGCAACGCACAATCTAATGTGGGAGCGGGCTTGCTCGCGAATGCGGTGTATCAGTCACAGATGTTTTGGCTGAACCACCGCATTCGCG
>NZ_CBFHAZ010000014.1:0-86257 GCF_965653655.1 Pseudomonas onubensis
GGTCAGTCAATTCATCTGTCACTGACACACCGCATTCGCGAGCAAGCCCGCTCTCACCTTTGGTCTTTATTGTTCGGCAGTGTGTATTCCAAAGCGCGCTGCAAACGCCTTGCGCCCCTTCGCGGTGACCCCCAGCGCCCGGCTGTCCAGATCCTGAGTCACCCACCCACGACGAATCACGCACTGCAAAACCGCCGCGCCCAATGCCCCTGCCAAATGCGGCCGGCGCATGCTCCAGTCCAGGCAGGCACAGGCGAAACGCCGACGTTGCGCGCGTAACGCAGGCATATCCAGCCCCAGCGCGATCATCGCGGTTTCGCCGGGCGCCGTCAGCGCATAGGTGCCGTCGCCAACCAGCCAACCAGAGGCGATGAAATGGTCGTGCAGGTGCACCGCCAGCGTGCCGGCCATGTGGTCGTAGCAGGTGCGTGCGAGCTGCAGACGGTTGGGCGTGCTGGGGACAAACACCTGGGCGGTAGTACGGCTGATCACCATCAACCCTTCGATGGCCTGGGCCACGTGCGCGCCGGCAAGGCTGTAGTAACGGTGTCGGCCCTGGGTGTGCAGCGTGAGCAGGCCATCGTCCTTGAGCCTGGCCAAGTGGGCGCTGGCCGTGGAGGTGCTGACGCCGGCAATCACAGCCATCTCGGTGCTGGTGCGCGCATGGCCATCCATCAGCGCGCAGAGCATTTTTGTGCGCGCAGGCTCTGCTATCGCCCCGGCGATTTGTGAGAGTGCCGCGTCATCATCAAAGGCGTTCATATTTCGTTCCTGAACGAATCATTGCCGCGTGGGAGCGCCGATAGTAACGCTTCTTTAAGCACAGGACGTCCCGGATGACACCGCTGCAAGCTGCTACCCATGTTGATCCCTATGCGTATTACGCCAGCCTGCGGCGCCATGAAGAACTGCTGTTCGATGCCGAGCTGGGCCTGTGGGTCGCCAGTCGCGCCAAGACGGTAGAGGCAGTGCTGGCACACCCGGACTGTCACGTACGCCCGTTACACGAACCGGTGCCCAAGGCGATAGCACAGGGTGCGGCAGGACAGCTTTTTGCGCGGTGGATGCGCATGAACGAAGGCCCGGCGCATCAATGCCCACGGGCGGCGATTGAGCCTGCGTTGGCGGCGGTTGGGGCGTCGGCCGTCGCCGAGCGGGTCGCTCGGTTGATCGACAGCGTGCAGAGCCTGGATGCGCTGATGTTTACCTTGCCCGTCGCGGTGGTTGCGTCGCTGCTGGGATGCCCGGCGCCACAACTGGCATGTGTTGCCGGGCTGACGCGGGCGTTGGTCGCCGGCCTTTCACCGCTGAGCAGTGAAGCGCAACTGTGCAATGCGCATACCGGCGCGTCGCAGTTGCAGCAGATGTTTTGTGCGGTGCTGGAAGATACAGCGCTGCTGGCCCATATCCGCAGCGGCAACTGGGAGGATGCGCAGGTATTGACCGCCAATCTGATCGGGCTGTTGTCGCAGACCTGTGAAGCCAGCGCCGGGTTGATCGGCAACTCACTGGTGATGCTCGCGCGGCAACCTGAGTTGGTTGCGCAGATTGTGCGCACGCCAGCCCTCGCCACGGCGCTGGTGGAGGAGGTGGCGCGTTACGATTCACCGGTGCAAAACACACGGCGATTCGTGGCGGCGCGCTGCACCATTGGCAACCAGGTGTTGGCGGCGGGAGAAAGTATTTTAGTCCTGCTGGCGTCGGCTAATCGCGACGCTGAGGCCAACACCGATCCCGACAGTTTTGTGCTGGCGCGCACGCAACGGCGTCTGTTCAGCTTTGGTAGCGGGCGCCATCAGTGCCCAGGCCAACAGCTGGCGCTGACGATCGCCGCGCAAGCTGTGTTGGCCTTGCTGCGTCGTCAGCCGGCTTTGCTGGCGGGCGCTGGCCGGTTCAGCTACTGGCCATCGCTTAACGGCCGTATTCCCAGGTTTGATGAAACTGCACTAAGTCAGTAACCCTTCTACATACTCCACAAACGCCCGTGCCTTGGCACTCGCCATGCGGCCTGTGGGGAATACGGCCCATAAATCGAGGGGCGGCAGCCGCCAGTCGTTCAGCACGACTTTTACTTCGCCGCTGGCCAACTCCGGGGCAAACATCCAGGTCGACGCCATGGTCAGGCCCAAATGGTTGAGCACGGCGGCGCGCACGCCTTCCGCCGAGGTCACGCGTATGCGGCCACTGGCGACGATCGGGTAGTGGCTGTCGCCCTTGCTGAAGGTCCAGCGTGCGCCGCCGCCCAGGCTGTAGATGATCGCTTGATGTTGCAGCACATCCGCCGGGGTGGCGGGCTCACCGAAGCGTTCGAAGTAGGTTGGGGTGGCGAGGATTTGCCGGTGGGATTGGGCAATCTTGCGCGCGGTAAGGCCTGAGTCGACCAGGTTGCCCATGCGCAGGGCCACGTCGATGCCTTCTTCCACCAGGTTAAGCGAGTGGTCATTGAGCACCACTTCAATATTGACGGCGGGATATCGCTCCAGAAATGGCCCCAGGTGCGGGATGACGTGCAACCGCGCAAAGGTGGTTGCAGCACTGACGCGCAGGTTGCCCGACAGCCCGGCCCCGGCGCCGCGTGCAGCGTCGTCGGCCTCGTTGGTTTCATCGATGGCGCGCTTGGCCCGCTCGAAATAGGCAAGGCCCGCTTCGGTCGGGGTCAGGCCGCGTGTGGAGCGCAACAGCAACCGCACCGCCAGGCGCGCCTCCAATTGCGCGATGCTTTTTGACACGGCGGGCTGGCCTATGCCCAAGCGTTTGGCTGCCGCGGAGAATGAGCCGGTTTCGACCACGTGGACGAAGGTTTCCATTGCGCTGAGGCGGTCCATCAAAGGTCCTTGGGTTAGCGGGTGAGGCCCTCGAGCATGGCTGAGGGTTCTGGGCGTTGAGTGTAATCGGGGTTGAAAAATCGGGCGTGTTCAATATTCAGCAATACAGCCGCCAGTCCGACCAGCGAAATCTGTGCTTGAGTAAAGATAACTCTAGGGTTACTTTTATTCAGGCCAAGCCAAGGAGGCTGGGGTGCAAAGCAGGTTATTGATCAAGGAGCTGCAAGAGGCGGGTTGGGTGCTGGATCGGGTCACGGGCAGTCATCATATTTTTACCCACCGCTATAACCCGTACACGATCCCGGTGCCTCATCCCAAAAAGGACCTGCCTCTGGGCACCGTCCGCAGTATCAGAAAGCGCGCCGGGCTGTTTCAGTTTTAAGGAGAGCATGCATGCAATACCCAATCTGTATCGAATGGGGCGATGACTTCACCGCCACCGGTATCCAGATCCCCGATATTCCAGGCGCGGTCACCGCCGGGGACAGTTTTGAAGAGGCCTACAACGCTGCGGTAGAAATCGCCCACATCATGCTGCAGGAGATCGCAGCTGAAGGCGGCACAATTCCGATGCCGACATCGGTGGCCAACCACCATGCCCACGAAGATTACGCAGGCATGGGCTGGGGCATGTTGGAGCTGGATATCTCGCCCTATCTGGGCAAGACCGAGAAGGTCAATGTGACCTTGCCCGGCTATGTCATCCAGCGTATCGACCGTTATGTGCGCGAGCACAAGGTCAAAAGCCGCTCGTCATTTCTGGCGGATGCGGCGTTGGAGAAGTTGGTGCGTTCTTAAGCGGTAGCCACTGCGGCCTGGCGCGAAGCGCTCAGGAACCGCACCAATGCCACCAGCGGGAATGCACTGCCCACCAGCATCACGCCCAGCCAGCCGCCGTGTTCATACACGCTGCTGGCAATCGCCGAGCCGAAGGCACCGCCGATGAAAATGCTGGTCATGTACAGTGCGTTCAGGCGGCTGCGGCTGTTGGCGTCGAGGGCGTAGATGGCACGTTGGCCGAGCACCATGTTCATCTGCACGCAGAAGTCCAGGACCACGCCGGTCAACGCCAGGGCGATCACGCTGTACAACGGGTGTACAAAAGCCGGCAGGAAGCTCAACGCGGCAAACACCATGGCCAGCAGCGAGGCGCGGTGCGTGTGCCCGGCATCGGCCAGGCGCCCGGCGATAGGCGCGGCGATGGCACCCAGGGCGCCGACCAGGGCAAACAGGGCGATTTCGCTTTGGCTCAGGCCATGGTTACGCGCCAGTTCCAACGGTGCGGCGGTCCAGAACAGGCTGAAGGTGGCGAACATGCAGCCTTGGTAGAACGCACGCTGACGCAGTAGCGGTTGCTTGCGCAGCAAGGTGCCCAGCGAGCCCAGCAGTTGGCCGTAACTGGCGCTATGGTCGGGCTGGCGCTTGGGGATGGTCAGCATCAGCACCGCACTGATAAACACCATCACCGCAGCCGCCGCCATGAACATCGCCCGCCAGCCAAAGTGGTCAGCCACCAGGCTGGACACCGGCCGCGCCAGCAGGATGCCCAGCAACAGGCCACCCATGATGCTGCCGACTACACGGCCTCGGGACTCGGCGGGCGCCAGGTGCGCGGCCAGCGGGATAAGAATCTGCACCGAGACGGAACTGAAGCCGATCAGCAACGACACAAGCAGGAACACATTCGGCTGCTCAGCAAACGCTGCACCCAGTAGGCTGACGATGGCCACCAGGTTGGTGATGATCATCAGCTTGCGGTTTTCCAGCAGGTCGCCCAGCGGCACCAGAAAGAACAGGCCCAGGGCATAGCCGATTTGCGTGAGTGAGACGATCAGGCTGGCCAGTGCCGGGGTCAGGCCGATGTCCGGCGCGATCAACTCGATGATCGGCTGGGCGTAGTAGATGTTGGCAACAATGGCGCCGCAACAGAACGCAAACAGCATCACCATGCCTCGGGTCATGGTGCTTGAAGCGTGTGAGGTAGCGGTCATGGTGTTCTCATTCAAGCGAAGGAAGGTGGCGTGCGAGAGTAAAGACAACGCCTGCGCCGGTGTAGGGCGCGCGCATTGATATCACTCATGCCGCAAATTAATGACTGAATCGTTAACTTTTGCGTCGAACGCCAATGATACATTCAGACATAACTGTCGAAACAGGAAATCCATTGCGATGAAAATCACGCTGAACAAGATGCTCCTGGCCTCCACCCTGGCTGCGGCCATGGCCATTGGGTTGGCGAATGCCGCCGAAGCCCCACGGGTCGGCGTGCGCGGCGCCATTACTGCGATGGACGGCGACGCGATGCACGTCAAGGTCAACAGTGGTGAAGAGGTTGTGGTGCATCTGACGCCGGCCACCCAGGTACGCGCCGTTACCCTGGCCAAGATCGATGAGATCAAGCCCGGCAGCTACATCGGCTCGGCCGCCATGCCGAACGCCGATGGCACCCTGACTGCGCTGGAAGTCCACGTATTCCCACCGGCCATGGCCGGCACGGGCGACGGGCACCGCGCGTTCGATTTGAAAGAAGGCAGCAGCATGACCAATGGCACGGTTGGCGACCTGGTGGTGAGCAACGGGCGCACCCTGACCGTGAAGTACAAAGGCGGCGAGCAGAAGATTGTGGTGCCGGAGGATGTGCCGATCGTGAACCTGGAGCCGGGCGATCGCAGCTTGCTCAAGGCGGGTGTGAAGGTGGTGTTGTTTGCGGCGCAGGGCGCGGATGGGACCATTACGGCCCAGGCGATCTCAGCCGGCAAGGATGGCGTGACACCGCCGATGTAACTGCAAAACACAGATCCAAAATGTGGGAGCGGGCTTGCTCGCGAATGCGCAGTGTCAGTCACCGAATCAATCGACTGAACCACCGCATTCGCGAGCAAGCCCGCTCCCACATTTTTTTACCGCGTACCTTCAGTTATTGACCCGAATAGATCTGGTCAAACACCCCGCCATCATTGAAGTGGGTCTTCTGCACGGTACGCCAGTCACCAAAGGTCTTCTCCACCGACAGGAAGTCGACTTTCGGGAAACGGTCGGTGTACTTGGCCAGCACTTTCGGATCACGCGGGCGCAGGTAGTTGTTGGCGGCAATTTCCTGGCCTTCGGGCGACCACAGGTACTTCAGGTAATCCTCGGCGGCAACGCGGGTGCCTTTCTTGTCGACCACTTTGTCGACCACCGACACCGGCGGTTCAGCTTCGGCGGAAACGCTTGGGTAGATCACTTCGAACTGATCACGGCCGAATTCACGGGCGATCATTTCGGCTTCGTTCTCAAAGGTCACCAGCACGTCGCCGATCTGGTTGGTCATGAACGTGGTGGTGGCGGCGCGGCCGCCGGTGTCCAGCACCGGTGCATGTTTGAACAATTTGCCGACGAACTTCTTGGCCTTGTCTTCATCGCCACCGTTATTCAGCACATAACCCCAGGCCGACAGGTAGGTGTAGCGGCCATTGCCCGAGGTTTTCGGGTTGGGCACTATCACTTGCACGCCATCTTTGAGCAGATCCGGCCAGTCTTTCAGGGCTTTGGGGTTGCCCTTGCGCACGATAAACACCGTGGCGGAGGTGAACGGCGCGCTGTTGTTCGGCAGGCGCGTGACCCAGTTGTCCGGCACCAGTTTGCCGTTGTCCGCCAGGGCATTGATGTCGGTGGCCATGTTCATGGTGATCACATCGGCCGGCAGGCCGTCGATCACCGAGCGCGCTTGTTTACTGGAACCGCCGAAAGACATTTGCAGGGTCAGCTTGTCGTTCGGGTGCTCGGCTTCCCAGTGCTTCTGGAAGGCGGCGTTGTAGTCCTTGTAGAAGTCGCGCATCACGTCGTAGGAGACGTTAAGCAGTGTGACCGGTGCGGCTTGTACGGCACCGGCCAGGGCCAGGCCCGCGGCCAGGAGAGAGGCGCTGAGGATTTTTTTCACTGCTCATTCCTTGTTGTTCGAGAGAAGACTGGGGGCAATTTGCCAGCAACTATAGCCGGGCCTGCATAGGCGTTTAAAGATTAAAACGTACTGTGCTTATTCCACTTTATGAAACAGATTGCTGCCGCAGCGCGAGCAAAACGCCGCGTTGGGTTCGTGGCTGTTTTTCTTGCACACCGGGCAATCGTGTTCCAGCTGTTCACCGCGCATGGCGCTGGCCAGTTCAGCGGTAAAAATACCGGTGGGCACGGCGATGATCGAGTAACCGGTGATCATCACCAGCGACGAAATCACCTGGCCCAGCGGCGTCTTCGGCACGATATCGCCAAAGCCTACGGTGGTGAGGGTCACGATCGCCCAGTAGATGCCCTTGGGGATGCTGGTAAACCCGTGCTCCGGGCCTTCAATCACATACATCAGGGTGCCGAATACCGTCACCAGGGTGCACACGCTGACCAGGAACACCACGATCTTCTGTTTGCTGCCGCGCAGCGCCGCCATCAAGTAGTTGGCTTGCTTGAGGTACGGGCTGAGCTTGAGCACGCGGAAAATCCGCAGCATTCGAATGATGCGGATAATCAGCAGGTATTGGGCATCGCTGTAATACAGCGCGAGGATGCCGGGCACGATGGCCAGCAAGTCCACCAGGCCATAAAAGCTGAAGGCGTAGCGCAAGGGTTTGGGCGAGCAGTACAGCCGCAAGCCGTACTCAATCGCGAAGATCAGCGTGAAGCCCCATTCGATATAGGCCAGCACATTGGCGTAGTTCTGGTGGATGTCGTCGATGCTGTCGAGCATCACGATCACAATGCTGGCAAGGATGATCAGTAGCAGGATGCCGTCAAAACGCCGCCCGGCTGCGGTGTCGCTCTGGAATACCATGACATAGAGGCGCTGACGCCAGTCGCTGTTGCTGTCCATAAAACCCGCCTGAATCGAATATCGAGCAAGCCTAGGGGGATTCGAACGGGCTGTCCACGCGGGCTTTGAACATCCGCTGTGTGGCGCGCACCAGCCAGCAGGCGAGGATAAACGGCGCGGTCAACGCGGGCAGGTGCAGGGCGGCAAAACCGGGCGTGAGGATGATCGCCAGCAGGATGCCCACCACTGGCAGCCACGGCTGGCGGCGTGATTGGCTCAAGGCCAGTGCCGCCAGGGCCGGGTTGTAGCTGTGCAGGCCGAGGAGGGCGCTGGCGGGTTCGTCGAGCAGTAGAGCGACCAGCACGCCAGCAGTAGCGCCGATCAAAGCCCACAGGGCGGCGCGACGGTTGGCCAACAACAGGCCGACGGCAATCAAGACTCCCGCCAGGGGTTGGTCCAGCAGCATGACTTGCGCAAGGCCGGTAAACGGCGCACTGAGCACAGACAGAACGTCGGGCTCGACCAGCGCGAACGTCGGCTCAGGCACGCTGCCGATCAGCAGCCAGCCCAGGCCGACAAAGGGCGCGGTGTACGCAGACAAGTCATCCGGCTGGCGGGCATGTTTCAACCATTGTCGCGTGAGCATCGCACTCAGGCCGCCGCACGCCAGAATCAACGGCGGCAGCAACGCCGACCAGGCGAAGTGCTGGCTGATCAACACACCCAGCAGCACGCCGTTGTAGCTGTACAAGCCAGCCTGGCGTTCCGCCTTGGGATAGCCCCGGCGCTGGGCCGTGAGCAACCCGGCGAGGCCACCCAGCAACGCCCCGCCGAGCAAGGCCGGGGCGCCGATCAGGATGGCCAACAGGCACAGCAGGCCGCACAGCGGCTGGCGTTGCAGGAATATCTGGCTGAAGCCATTGAGCAGGGCTTCGGCCCAGTCGGGGCAGGTTGGGTTGTGCATGGTGGTTAGTCAGTGAGACCGAGTTGCCCCCTTCGCGAGCAAGCCCGCTCCCACAGGGGAATGCATTCCAAATGTGGGAGCGGGCTTGCTCGCGAAAAGGCCCTTACAGACGCTAAATCAACGTCTCGATACGCAACGAGTTCGTTGACCCCGGCTGCCCAAACGGTACCCCCGCCGTAATCACCAGGGTGTCCCCGCGCTGCGCCATGCCTTGCGCCTGGGCAATTTCCAGCGCCGTGGAACACACCTCATCGACCTGGCGCAGCCGGTCATTGACCACCGAGTGCACGCCCCAGGCCACGCTCAAACGCCTGGCCGTAGACAGGTTCGGCGTGAGGTTGAGGATCGGTGCCACTGGCCGCTCCCGCGCTGCGCGCAGGCTGGAGCTGCCGGACTCGCTGTAGTTCACCAGCACCGCCACCGGCAGAATGCTGCTGATACGCCGGATCGCGCAGCTGATCGCGTCCGACACCGTGGCATCCGCCTTGGGCCGGCTTACGTCCAGTTGCATCTGGTAATCCGGGCCGTTTTCCACTTGGCGGATGATCTTGCTCATCATCTGCACGGCTTCCAGCGGGTACTCGCCCGAGGCGGTTTCGGCCGAGAGCATCACCGCGTCCGCGCCTTCAGCCACGGCGTTGGCCACGTCGGTCACTTCGGCGCGGGTCGGTGCCGGTGAGAAGCGCATGGATTCGAGCATCTGCGTGGCTACTACCACCGGTTTACCCAATTGGCGGCAGGTGCTGATGATGTCTTTCTGGATCTGCGGCACGCTCTCGGCGGGCACTTCCACACCCAGGTCGCCTCTTGCAACCATGATCGCGTCGCTCAGTTCGGCGATCTCCTGCAAGCGCAGCACGGCTGAGGGTTTTTCGATCTTGGCCATCAGGAACGCCTTGTCACCAATCAACTCGCGGGCTTCGCGGATATCTTCCGGGCGCTGCACAAACGACAGCGCCACCCAGTCCACGCCCAGCTCCAGGCCGAAGCTCAGGTCGCGGCGGTCCTTGGCGGTCAGCGGGCTGAGTTCCAGCAAGGCTTGCGGCACATTCACGCCTTTACGGTCGGACAGTTCGCCGCCATTGAGCACGGTAGTGTCGATGGCATCGGCATGTTTGGTGATCACGCGCAGGCGCAGTTTGCCGTCGTCCAGCAGCAGGTCCATGCCCGGCTCCAGCGCGGCGATAATCTCGGGGTGGGGCAGGTTGACCCGGCGTTGATCGCCCGGGGTCGGGTCCAGGTCCAGGCGCAGCGCCTGGCCGCGCACCAGTTGCACTTTGCCCTCGGCAAAGCGCCCGACGCGCAGCTTCGGCCCTTGCAGGTCCATGAGGATGCCCAGCGGGTAATTGAGCTGGCGCTCCACCTGGCGAATCCACTGGTAGCGCTGGGCGTGGTCGGCATGCTCGCCGTGGCTGAAGTTCAGCCGGAAGATATTCACCCCGGCTTCCACCAGCTCGCGGATGTCATCGATGCCGTCAGTGGCCGGGCCGAGGGTGGCGAGGATTTTGACTTTCTTGTCAGGCGTCATGTTTGGCAGTCTCAAGAATCAGGATGGCGCGCAAGTCATTGACATTGGTGCGGGTCGGCTCGGTGACGATCAAACCGTCGAGCGCGGCGAAGTAGCCGTAGCCATTGTTGTTGTCCAGCTCGTCGCTGGCGCTAAGGCCCAGGGCTTCGGCGCGTCGGTAGCTGCACGGGGTCATGATTGCGCCGGCGTTGTCTTCGGAGCCGTCGATGCCGTCGGTGTCACCGGCCAGCGCGTACACGCCGGGCAGGCCTTTGAGGCTGTCGGTCAGGCTCAGCAGGAATTCGGCATTGCGCCCGCCACGGCCATTGCCGCGCACGGTGACGGTGGTTTCACCGCCCGAGAGAATTACGCACGGCGCCGCCAAGGGTTGGCCGTGCTGCACGATTTGCCGCGCGATACCGGCGTGTACCTTGGCCACGTCGCGTGCTTCGCCTTCCAGGTCACCGAGGATCAACGGGCTGAACCCGGCCTGGCGAACTTTCACCGCTACCGCTTCCAGCGATTGCTGCGGGCGGGCGATCAATTGGAAGTGGCTGCGGGCGAGCACCGGGTCGCCGGGTTTGACGGTTTCCGAGGCTGGGTTCTGCAACCAGTTGCGCACCGACGCCGACGCCTCAATGCCGTAGCGCTTGAGAATCGCCAGGGCTTGCTGCGAAGTGCTTGGGTCGCCGACGGTGGGGCCGGAGGCGATCACCGTGGCCTGGTCGCCCGGCACATCCGAGATGGCGTAGGTGTACACCGTCGCCGGCCATGCGGCCTTGGCCAACCGGCCGCCCTTGATGGCCGAGAGGTGCTTGCGCACGCAATTCATCTCGCCAATGGTCGCGCCGGATTTGAGCAGGGCCTTGTTGATGGTCTGTTTGTCGGCCAGGGTGATGCCTTCGGCGGGCAGGGCCAGCAAGGCCGAACCACCGCCGGAGAGCAGGAAGATCACGCGGTCGTCTTCGGTGAGGTTGCTGATCAGTTCCAGCACGCGCTTGGCGACGGCCAGGCCGGCCGCATCGGGCACCGGATGCGCGGCCTCGACCACTTCGATTTTCTTGCACGGTGCGCCGTGGCCGTAACGGGTGACCACCAGGCCCGAGACTTCGCCCTGCCAGCAGTTCTCGACCACCAGCGCCATGGCGGCCGCGGCTTTGCCGGCGCCGATCACGATTACACGGCCGCTGCGGTCGGCGGGCAGATAAGGTTCAAGGACTTGTCGGGGGTGGGCGGCGTCGATGGCTGTGGCAAACAGCTCGCGAAGCAGGTGTTGCGGATCGACCGACATAAGCGGGCTCCCGGGGATTTTTTGTTATTAGAGGTGCAGCGATCGTTCCCACGCTCTGCGTGGGAATGCCTCATGTGACGCTCTGCGTCATGCTTTGGGACGCAGAGCGTCCTGGGCTGCATTCCCACGCGGAGCGTGGGAACGATCAGTACGATCAGTGGTGTTTGTTACTTATCGCGAATCGAAAAATTCGCCATGTGTTCCAAGCCCTTGATCAGCGCCGAGTGGTCCCAATTGCCGCCACCAATCGCCGTGCAGGTGCTGAATACCTGCTGTGTACCGGCCGTGTTCGGCAGGTTGATGCCCAGCTCCTTGGCCCCGGCCAGCGCCAGGTTGAGGTCTTTCTGGTGCAGGTTGATGCGAAAGCCCGGATCAAAGGTGCCCTTGATCATGCGCTCGCCATGCACTTCCAGGATCTTCGACGAAGCAAACCCGCCCATCAGCGCTTCGCGCACCTTGGCCGGGTCGGCGCCGTTTTTGGAGGCGAACAGCAGTGCTTCGGCCACTGCCTGGATGTTCAGCGCGACGATGATCTGATTCGCCACCTTGGCGGTCTGGCCATCGCCATTGCCGCCGACCAGGGTGATGTTTTTGCCCATGGCCTGGAACAGCGGCAGGGCGCGTTCGAACGTCTGCGGCTCGCCACCGATCATGATGCTCAAGGTGCCAGCCCTGGCGCCGACTTCACCGCCGGACACCGGCGCGTCGAGGTATTGCGCGCCGGTCTGGTTGATCTTCGCGGCGAACGCCTTGGTGGCGGTGGGCGAGATCGAACTCATGTCGATCACCACTTTGTTGGGTGACAGGCCGGCGGCAACACCGTCGGCGCGGAACAGCACATCGTCCACCTGTGGGGTGTCGGGCACCATCACGATGATGAACTCGGCTTCCTGGGCGACTTGCTGCGGGTTGGCCAGGGCCACCGCGCCGGCCGCGATCAGGGCTTCGGGCGCCTTGCCGTGATGCTCGGACAGGAACAGTTGGTGTCCGGCTTTTTGCAGGTTGGCGGCCATGGGTTGGCCCATGATGCCGGTGCCGATAAATCCGATTTTAGCCATGATCAAAATCCTCTTTTTATTCTATGTGCAGGGCGGACACGGTCTGCCAAACACCGAAGATCCAAATGTGGGAGTGGGCTTTCTCGCGAAGGTCTTTCATTCAACATCTTCGTCGACTGACTCACCGCTTTCGCGAGCAAGCCCGCTCCCACATTGGGTCCTGTGTGTTGAGTTAGATGGCGTTATGGGTCTTGAGCCAACCCAGTCCCGCCTCGGTGGTGGTCAGCGGCTTGTACTCGCAGCCGACCCAACCGGCGTAACCAATCCGATCCAGATGCTCGAACAGGAAGCGATAGTTGATCTCCCCGGTCCCCGGCTCGTTACGCCCAGGGTTGTCGGCCAGCTGGATGTGGTTGATCTCACCCAGGTGCGCGGCCATGGTCCGGGCCAGGTCGCCTTCCATGATTTGCATGTGGTAGATGTCGTATTGCAGGAACAGGTTGGCGCTGCCCACCTGTTCGCGAATCGACAGGGCCTGCGCCGTGTTGTTCAGGTAGAACCCCGGGATGTCGCGGGTATTGATCATCTCCATCACCAGCTTGATGCCCGCCGCTTGCAGCTTGTCGGCGGCGTACTTGAGGTTGGCGACAAAGGTCTTTTCTACGGTTTCGTCATCCACACCGGCGGGGCGAATCCCGGCCAGGCAGTTGATCTGGGTATTGCCCAGCACCTGGGCGTAGGCGATGGCCAGCTTGACCCCGGCACGGAACTCCTCGACCCGGTCCGGGTGGCACGCCAAACCGCGCTCGCCCTTGGCCCAGTCACCGGCCGGCAGGTTGAACAGCACTTGGGTCAGGCCGTTGGCATCCAGCTGCGCCTTGATCTCGGCGGAGCTGAACTCATACGGGAACAGGTATTCCACACCCTGGAAGCCGGCGTCGGCGGCCGCTTTGAAACGGGCGAGAAAGTCCTGCTCGGTAAACAGCATGGACAGGTTGGCGGCAAAACGCGGCATAGGGTTCTCCTTAATCGAGCAGGGAAATGGCAGTCGGCGCATCGTTGCCGACCAGGGCCAGATCTTCGAATTCGTTGACGGCGTTGATCTCGGTGCCCATGGAAATATTGGTCACGCGCTCCAGAATAATCTCAACAATCACCGGAACCTTGAATTCTTCGATCATTTCCTGCGCCTTGCGCAACGCCGGTTGGATCTGGCCAGGCTCGAATACGCGCAGGGCCTTGCAACCCAGGCCTTCAGCGACGGCCACATGGTCCACGCCATAACCGTTGAGTTCCGGCGCGTTGAGGTTGTCGAAGGACAGCTGCACGCAGTAGTCCATCTCAAACCCGCGCTGGGCCTGGCGAATCAGGCCCAGGTAGGAGTTGTTCACCACCACGTGGATATACGGCAGTTTGAACTGCGCGCCCACCGCCAGCTCTTCGATCATGAACTGGAAGTCGTAGTCGCCGGACAGCGCCACCACTTTGCGGCTCGGGTCGGCCTTGACCACACCGAGTGCCGCCGGGATGGTCCAACCCAATGGGCCGGCCTGGCCGCAGTTGATCCAGTGGCGTGGCTTGTACACGTGCAGGAATTGCGCGCCGGCAATCTGCGACAGGCCGATGGTGCTGACGTAGCAGGTGTCTTTGCCGAACACCTGGTTCATCTCTTCGTACACGCGTTGCGGCTTGACCGGCACGTTGTCGAAGTGGGTCTTGCGGTGCAGGGTGGCCTTGCGCTGCTGGCAGTCATGCAGCCAGGCGCTGCGATCCTTGAGCTTGCCGGCGGCTTTCCACTCGCGGGCCACTTCGATGAACATCGTCAGCGCAGAACCGGCGTCGGAAACGATGCCCAGATCCGGCGTGAATACGCGGCCAATCTGCGTCGGTTCGATGTCGACGTGAATGAACTTGCGGCCTTCGGTGTACACCTCCACCGAACCGGTGTGGCGGTTGGCCCAGCGGTTGCCGATGCCCAGCACCACGTCCGACTTGAGCATCGTTGCGTTGCCATAACGGTGCGAGGTTTGCAGGCCGACCATGCCCACCATCAATGGGTGATCGTCCGGGATCGTACCCCAGCCCATCAGGGTCGGGATCACCGGGATGCCGGTGAGTTCAGCAAACTCCACCAGCAACTCGCTGGCGTCGGCATTGATTACGCCGCCACCGCTGACCAGCAAGGGGCGTTCAGCCGCATCGAGCAGGGCCAGGGCTTTTTCCACCTGGATGCGCGTGGCCAATGGCTTGGCCAGCGGCAGTGGCTGATAGGCGTCGATGTCGAATTCGATCTCGGCCATTTGCACGTCGAACGGCAGGTCGATCAGCACCGGACCAGGGCGGCCGGAGCGCATTTCATAAAAGGCTTTCTGGAACGCGTAGGGCACTTGGCCGGGCTCCAGAACGGTGGTCGCCCACTTGGTCACCGGCTTGACGATGCTGGTGATATCCACGGCCTGGAAGTCTTCCTTGTGCATGCGGGCACGCGGCGCCTGGCCGGTGATGCACAGAATCGGGATCGAGTCGGCCGAGGCGCTGTACAGGCCGGTGACCATGTCGGTGCCCGCCGGGCCGGAGGTGCCGATGCACACGCCGATATTGCCGGCCTTGGTGCGGGTGTAACCCTCGGCCATGTGCGAGGCGCCTTCAACGTGGCGAGCAAGGACGTGATCGATGCCACCGACCTTCTGCAAGGCCGAATACAGCGGGTTGATCGCGGCGCCCGGGATACCGAAGGCGGTGTCCACGCCTTCACGGCGCATTACCAGGACGGCGGCTTCGATTGCTCTCATTTTGCTCATGGTTTTGGTGCCTCTTGCGTTTTGTAATTGTATACAAGTGGTGTCTGGACAAAGTGTATTCACGGCAAGCGCCGCAGGTCAATGCATTTTGCAAAGTGGTCCTGGCGTTCGTCGGAAGCACTTTTTTCGACGTATGGAGCCTTTGTGCGAAAATATTGTATACAAAATTAAATATCATTGTGTTCTATTTGTGTAATCGAGCATCTGATCAAACAGACCTCCAGCGCATTCCCAATAACAAAAGAAGGACGGCACCATGAGCGCTTTAACCTTGAAACTCGCCACCCAACTGGCCAGCCAGGCCCTCACCGCAGGCCGCACGATCTCGGCTGCGCCGCTGACCATTGCGGTGCTCGACAGCGGCGGCCACTTGATCACCCTGCAACGCGAAGACGGCGCCAGCCTGTTACGCCCGCAAATCGCCATCGGCAAGGCCTGGGGCGCGATTGCATTGGGCAAGGGCTCGCGCCTGTTGGCGCTGGACGCACAGCAGCGCCCGGCGTTTATCGCCGCGTTGAACAGCCTGGGCCAGGGCAGCGTGGTGCCGGCACCGGGTGGGGTGTTGATACGGAATCAGGATGGGCTGGTGCTGGGGGCGATCGGGATCAGCGGGGATACCTCGGATATTGATGAGCAGTGCGCAATTACGGCGATCGAGGGGGTGGGGTTGTTGGCGGATGCGGGGGGTTCGGCTTGATTATGTGGTGACTGTAAGGGCCCCTTCGCGAGCAAGCCCGCTCCCACATTTTGACTGCATTCCACAGCTGGAACTCTATCAAGTGTGGGAGCGGGCTTGCTCGCGAAGGCGGCGACTCGGTCTTGGCTCTAAACCCAAACAGCATCCCACAACGGATAATCGCCAATCCGCTCTACCAACCCGGCTCGCAATGGATTGGCCACCACATACCTGGCCATCTTCACCAAATCATCCTCCCTGCGCAGTGCCCGATCATGAAAACTGGTTTGCCAAAGCCGGCCCTTGCGTCCGGTTGCACCATTCACTGTCCGGGTACTTTTGGATTTCACCTGACACATCAAATCCCCCAGCGAGCCTTTTTGCAGTTCGATCAGCCAGTGGAAATGGTCTGGCATCACTACCCAGGCCAGGGAATTAGCCAGGCCTTGGTATTGGGCCAGTCTGAACTGCCAGACCACCAGGCGGCCGAGGTGAAAGTCGCCGAACAGTGGGACTCGTTCGTGGGTGTTGGTGGTAATCAGGTAGATGCGGTTTGGTTCGCTGAATCGCCCGATGCGCAGGCGGTGTGAAGTGGCTAGATCAGGCATTCCATGGCCTCTCTTCAGTTGGGGTTCTGAGAGGCTAGATCTCGACGGCTGATGCTGATTGGCAGGCTTTTGGCAGGATGTGTCTGGATGGGCGCTTTCGCGAGCAAGCCCGCTCCCACATGGGCTCTGTGGTGTTCATTCAATTTATGTCTGGCGCGGTTCAAAGTGTGGGAGCGGGCTTGCTCGCGAATAGCACAGGCACCACGGCCCATCAGCCCAACTCACACCCCTTCAACACCAACCGAATAATCGTCTGCGCCGCCGCCTCATAGTCCGCCTCATCCAGCTTGGCTTTGCCGGTCACCGCTGATATCTGCCAGTCAAAATCGGCATACGTCTGCGTCGCCGCCCAGATGCTGAACATCAGGTGGTTGGGGTCAATGTTGGCGATCAGGCCGCGATCTACCCAGCTTTGGATGCAGTTGATGTTGTGTTTGGCCTGGGCGTTGAGTTGCTCGATCTGCTCAGGGCTCAGGTGCGGGGCGCCGTGCATGATTTCGCTGGCAAACACCTTGGAGGCAAATGGCAAATCGCGGGAGATGCGGATTTTCGAGCGGATGTAGTTGCTCAGCACCACCGACGGCTCGCCCTCGGGGTTGAACGGTGTGGAGGCGGCCAGGATCGGCTCGATAATGCTTTCGAGCACCTCGCGGTAGAGGTTGTCCTTGGACCTGAAGTAGTAATAGACGTTGGGCTTGGGCAGCCCGGCCTTGGCGGCGATGTCGCTGGTTTTGGTCGCGGCGAAGCCCTTGTCGGCAAACTCCTCGCTTGCCGCCCGCAGGATCTTTTCTTTGTTGCGCTCGCGAATGGTGCTCATAAACCAACAGGTTCCTTGCCAAGACAGGCGGTCGGGCATGGTAGCACCGGCTTGACGCAGCGCTCAAGAATGCAGGTGCAACCCTTGCACACCGGGCGTTACAGCGGAGTTTGTCTGTCTTGATGCTGAACGCATTCACGGTTGTACAGGCACGCACCGGGCGCGCTGCTAGAGTTCAGGGCAGCGATTCGGTGCAAAGCTGCATCGCTTCATCCTGTTTTTGGCTTTTGTGAGTGAGAAACCGTGGAGAAAAGCAGACGTCGTACGTTCGCCTGGATGGTCGGCGTAGTCTTGGTGGTACTGGCGGTTTTGGCAGGGATTCACTTCTTCAGCGGGCAACACAAGGGCAAGCCGCCGTCCCTGGGTGAACCGGTTGCCGTGGTGCCGGTGGTGTTGCAGGACGTGCCGGTGTACATCGACGCCCTCGGCACCGTCACCCCGACCCGCAGCGTTACGGTGGTCAGCCAGGTCGATGGCATCCTCACCGGCGTGGAATTCAAGGAAGGCCAGCACGTCAGCAAAGGCCAGGTCATCGCCCGTATCGACGACCGCTCACTCAAGGCGCAACTGGCAGTAGCCAAGGGCAACCTGGCCCATGATCAGGCGGTACTGAGCAACGCCCAACGCGACCTGGCGCGTTATCGCGACTTGGTCAAAGCCGGTTCCACCAGCCAGCAAACCTTCGACACCCAGGCGTCCCTGGTGCAGCAGCAACAAGGCACCGTCGCCGCCGACCAGGGCAATGTGCAAAACCTCGAAGTGCAATTGAGCTATTGCACCATCACTTCGCCGGTGGATGGTGTGGTCGGCTTGCGCCTGGTCGACCCCGGCAACTACGTGACCACCGCCAGCACCACCGCGATTGTGGTGATCACCCAGATGAACCCGGCCACTGTGGTGTTCGCCGTGCCTGAGGACGACTTGGGCGCAATCAACCAGGCCATGTCCCATGGCAGCGTCAGCGTGCTGGCGTATGACCGTAACAAGCAATCCCTGCTTGCCACCGGCACGTTGCTGGCGTTGGATAACGAGGTGGACACCAGTACCGGCACCCTCAAGGTCAAGGCGCAGTTCGACGATTCGGGCACTGCGCTGTTCCCCAACCAATTCGTCAATGCGCGCCTCAAGGCCGACACCTTGAGCCAGATCGCCGTGGTGCCGACCCGCGCGATTCAGCACGGCAGCAAGGGCGATTTCGTTTTTGTGGTCAACGGCAACAAGGCCAGCCTGCGCACGATCAAGACCGGCCCAAGCACCGGGGAAGTCTCGGCAGTGCTCGACAATGGGGTCAAGGCCGGTGAGCAGGTGATCACCGAGGGCGCCGACAAACTGGATGATGGATCCTCCGTAAAAGTCGTCGCCCAGTAAGGAGTCGCCGAACATGAATATTTCGCGGCCCTTTATCGAACGCCCCGTGGCCACCACGTTGATGATGGTCGCGGTGCTGCTGCTTGGCCTGTTGGGTTATCACTTGCTGTCGGTGTCGGCACTGCCGGAAGTGGATTACCCGACCATCCAGGTGTTCACCCAATACCCCGGCGCCAGCCCGGATGTGGTCAGTTCCTCGATCACCGCGCCACTGGAGCGTCAGCTCGGCGAAATGCCGGGGCTCAAGTCGATGAACTCCACCAGCTCCGACGGTGCTTCGGTGGTGACCCTGCAATTTGAGCTGTCGCTGTCCCTGGACGTGGCCGAACAGGAAGTGCAGGCCGCGATCAACGCGGCGGGGACGTTCCTGCCCGCCAACCTGCCGTACCCGCCGGTGTACAGCAAGGTCAACCCGGCGGATGCGCCGGTGCTGACGCTGTCGCTGACCTCCGACGTGCTGCCGCTGACCAAGGTCGAAGACCTGGCCGACACACGGCTGGCGCAGAAAATCTCGCAGATCACCGGCGTCGGCCTGGTGACCATCAGCGGCGGCCAGCGCCCGGCGGTGCGGGTCGAGGCCAACACCTCGGCGCTGAACAGCCTCGGCCTGTCGCTGGATGATTTGCGCACCTCTTTGGGCACTGCCAACGTCAACCAGGCCAAGGGCAATATCGACGGCAAATTTCAGGCCTATTCCATCGGCGCCAACGACCAGCTGCAATCGGCCGAGGAATACCGCGACCTGGTGATCGCCTACAAAAACGGCGCGCCGATTCGCCTCTCGCAAATTGCCAGCTCCACCCAAGGCCCGGAAAACCCACGCCAGGCCGCCTGGACCAACGACACGCCGTCGATCGTGCTGAACATCCAGCGCCAACCGGGCGCCAACGTGATCGAAGTGGTCGACCGCGTGCAGCAACTGCTGCCCAAACTGCGCGCGAGCCTACCGGGCACCTTGAAAGTCGCGGTGCTCACCGACCGCACCCAGACCATCCGCGCCTCGGTCACCGATGTGCAGTACGAACTCGGCCTGGCGATCTTGCTGGTGGTGATCGTGATTTTTGTCTTTTTGCGCAACGTGCCGGCCACGATTATTCCGGCCGTCACCATCCCGTTGACGCTGATCGGCACTCTAGCAGTGGCCTACGCACTGGGCTTTTCCCTGAATAACCTGACGCTGATGGCGCTGACGATTGCCATCGGCTTTGTGGTGGATGACGCCATCGTGATGATCGAAAACATCACGCGCTACCTGGAGGCCGGTGACACGCCACTGCAAGCCGCGCTCAAGGGCGCGGAGCAGATCGGCTTTACCATTATTTCGCTGTCCATCGCGCTGATTGCGGTGATGATTCCGCTGCTGTTCATGGGCGATGTGGTCGGGCGGCTTTTCCGTGAGTTCGCCATGACCGTGGCAGTGACCATCGTGATCTCGGCGTTCATTTCCCTGACGCTTACGCCGATGATGTGCGCACGCATGCTCAAGTCCCGGCATGAGCAACGCCGGGCGGATTTCTTCGACCGCATCAACCACCATTACGTGCGCGGCCTGGATTGGGTGTTGGCGCACCGTACCTTGACCTTGATTTCGGTGGTGCTCACCGCAGCACTGACCTTGTTCACGCTGGTGATCATGCCCAAGGGCTTTTTTCCCGACCAGGACACCGGCCTGATCCAGGGCATTTCCCAGGCTTCACCGACCATTTCGTTCCAGCAGATGCAAGTCGAGCAGCAACGCCTGGCGGCCCGCATCCTCAAGGATCCGGCAGTGCAAAGCCTGTCGTCGTTCGTCGGCATTGACCAGACTAACCCGACCATCAATCAGGGCAATTTGCTGATTAACCTGAAGCCGCGTGGCGAACGTGACAGCAGTACTGAAGTGATCCGCCGCCTGGCCGACGCCAACGCCGATGACGCAGGCATCCGCCTGTATCTGCACTCGGTGCAAGACCTGACCCTGGACGCCACGGTGTCGACCACCAGCTACCGTTTTGGCCTGCAAGCCACTGACCCGGATGAGTTGGAACAGTGGACCACCAAGCTGCTCGCCGCGATCAAGCAAGACCCGATGTTCACCGATGTACAAAGCCAGGCCATGCAGTTCGGCAACCAGATCAAGCTGACCTTCGACCGCGCCACCGCCTCGCGGCTGGGCATCACGCCGCAGGCTATCGACGATGTGCTGTACGACGCGTTCGGCCAGCGCCAGGTCTCGACTATCTACACGCAGCTCAACCAGTACCACGTGGTGATCGCCACCGACCACCCGCCGCGTAACCTGCCGGACTTGCTCACTGGGTTGTACGTGGATATTCCTGGCGGCGGCGTGGCGCCGCTGTCGAGCATGGCGGCCATGGAGATTGTACGTTCGCCGGTCACTATCAATCGCCTGGGGCAGTTCCCCTACGCGGACGTGTCGTTCAACCTCGCGCCCGGCCAGACTTTGGGCGCGGCAGTCACGCGCTTGCAGCAGATTGAAGTCAAGGTCGGCCTACCGCTGTCGGTGCAGGCCAACCTCGAAGGCGCCGCGGCGACGTTCCAGGCTTCACTGTCCAACCAGGTGTTTCTGGTGCTGGCGGCGATTGTGGTGGTGTACCTGATGCTGGGCATTTTGTACGAGAGCTTCGTACACCCGGTGACGATTCTTTCGACCCTGCTGTCGGCGGCTCTCGGCGCCTTGCTGGCGTTGCTGCTGACCGGCACGCAGTTCGACATTATCGGTTTGATCGGCATTGTGTTGCTGATCGGCATCGTCATGAAAAACGGCATCATGATGGTCGACTTCGCGCTGGAGCTTTTACGCGATGGCGGCTTGAGCCCGGTGCAGGCGATTCGCCAGGCGGCAGAGCTGCGGTTCCGGCCGATTTTGATGACCAGCATGGCCTCGCTGTTCGGCGCGGTGCCGCTGGCGCTGGGCACCGGCATCGGCTCGGAGCTGCGCCACCCGCTGGGCATCGCGATCATCGGCGGGCTATTGCTGAGCCAGTTGCTTACGCTGTTTTCCACGCCGGTGATCTTCCTCGCCATGCATAGCCTGGGGCAGCGTTTCAGCCGTCGCCCGGTGGCGGTGGATTAATGCAATGAACCTTAGCGCGCCGTTTATCCATCGTCCCATTGCCACCACGCTGCTGGCGGCCGGGCTGGCATTGTTTGGCCTATTGGCCTTCAACCTGCTGCCGGTGGCGCCGCTGCCGGAGGTGGATTTCCCCACCATCAGCGTCAGCGCCTCGTTGCCCGGCGCCGACCCGACCACCGTCGCCAGCTCGGTGGCCACGCCGCTGGAGCGCCAGTTCGGGCAGATCGCCGGGGTCACGCAGATGACCTCGGCCAGCAGCCTCGGCTCGACGCGCATCACCATGCAGTTTGATCTGAGCCGCGACATCGACGGCGCCGCGCGGGACGTACAGGCGGCGATCAACGCCGCGCGCAGTAACTTGCCCAGCGACTTGTCCGGCAACCCCACCTACCGCAAGGTCAACCCGGCGGATTCGCCGATCCTGATTATCAGCCTGACCTCCGACAGCGCCACGCCAGGGCAAATGTACGACGCCGCCTCGACGGTACTGGAGCAGCGCCTGCTGCAAACCACCGGCGTCGGCGACGTGACGGTGGGCGGCGGCGCGCTGCCGGCGGTGCGCATCGAGCTCAACCCGGACCGCCTCAACCAGTACGGCGTGAGCCTGGAGCAGGTGCGCCAGGTGATCGGCGCGTCCAACGCCAACCTGCCCAAGGGCAATGTGGCGGTGGGTGACCGCTCCTATGGCATTGGGGCCAATGACCAGTTGCTCGACAGCCACGATTACGGGCCGCTGGTGGTCAAGGCGCACAACGGCGACTTGATCCATATCTCGGACCTGGGCTACGTGCGTGAAGACGTGCAGGACCTGCGCAACTTCGGCCTGTCCAACGGCAAGCCGGCGGTGCTGCTGGTGGTGTTCAAGCAGCCGGGCGCCAACGTGATCGAAACCGTGGACGCCGTGAAAGCCTCGCTGCCGTTTTTGCAAAGCTCGATCCCGGCGTCAATCAAGCTCAACCTGCTGATGGACCGCACCACCACCATTCGCTCGTCGCTGCATGACGTGGAAGTGACGTTGCTGGCCTCGATCCTGCTGGTGACGCTGGTGACCTTCGGTTTCTTCCGAGACTGGCGCAGCACGCTGGTGCCTGCGGTGGTGGTGCCGTTGTCGTTGCTGGGCACCTTTGGCGCCATGTACTTCCTTGGCTACAGCCTGAATAACCTGTCGCTGATGGCGTTGACCATTTCCACCGGCTTTGTGGTGGATGACGCCATCGTGGTGGTGGAAAACATCATGCGCCACCTGGAGCGCGGCAAAACGCGGGTGGAGGCCGCGTTGGCCGGGGCGCAGGAAGTCGGCTTTACCGTGCTGACCATCAGTGTGTCGCTGGTGGCGGTGTTTATTCCGCTGCTGCTGATGGGCGGGATCGTCGGGCGGCTGTTTCGCGAGTTTTCGGTGTCACTGTCGGTGGCCATCGTTATCTCGATGGTGATCTCGCTGACCGTCACGCCAATGCTCGCCAGTGTGTTGCTGCGTGCGCCGAAGGCAGTCCATGAAGGCAACGAACACCCGGATTCACGCTTTCACCGTTTCTACGACCGCACCTTGGGCTGGGTGATTGATCATTCGATCCTGATGGGCCTGGTCACCGTGCTGGTGATTGTGCTCGCCGGCGTGCTGTATGTGCTGGTGCCCAAGGGCTTCTTCCCGCAGGAAGACACCGGGCGCCTGCAAGGCAGCATCATTGCCGCGCAGAGTATCTCCTACGGGGCGATGCAAAAGGACTTCACCGCGATCAACCACAAGGTGATGCAAAACCCCAATGTGGAAACCGCTGCCGGGTTTGTCGGCGGCGGGGGCGGTGGCGGCGGGGCGGTCAACAGTGCGCAACTGTTCGTGTTGCTTAAACCCATCGATCAGCGCAAAGACAGTGCCACCGATGTGATCGGGCAAATCCGCCGCACCCTTGGTGATATGCCCGGCACCAAGCTGTTTTTGCAGGCGGCGCAAGACATCACTGTGGGCGGGCGGCAAAGCGGCGCGCAATACCAATACACCCTGACCGCCGATGACCAGCAATCCCTGGATGAGTGGGTGCCCAAGGTGGTGGCCGTGTTGCACAAACTGCCGCAACTCACTGACCTGAACACCGACCAGCAGGACAACAGCCTGTTGGCCAACGTCACCATCAACCGCGATACGGCGGCGCGGCTTGGCGTGGGCATGTCGGCGGTGGACCAGACGCTCTACGACGCCTTTGGCCAGCGCCAGGTCTCGACGCTTTATCGTGCTGCCAACCAGTACCATGTGGTGATGGAAATCGCGCCGCAATACTGGACCGATCCTACCGCGCTCAAAGGTATTTACGTGCCCACGGGCAGTACGGCGGCGGCCGCCAAAGGCACCACCGCTGCGCCGAACCTGGCCAACCCGCCTGCGCTCGTGCCGCTGTCGGCCTTGGCGGATAACGGCGTTTCGCGCACCGCGATCTCTATCAGCCACCAAAGCACGTTCCCGGCGGTGACGGTGTCGTTCAACCTGGCCCCCGGCACGTCCATCGGCCAGGCCACTGAGCAGGTGGAGGATGCCGTGAAGCAGCTACGCATGCCGGCCAGCGTAACTGGCCAGTTTGCCGGTACGGCCCAGGTGTTCCAGTCGTCGGTGGCCAGCGAGCCGCTGCTGATCGTCGCCGCGTTGCTGTCGGTGTATATCGTGCTGGGCATTTTGTATGAAAACCTGATGCACCCGCTGACCATCCTCTCGACCTTGCCCTCGGCGGGTGTCGGCGCGTTGATCGCCTTGCTGCTGACCGGCACCGAGCTGTCGATCATTGCGCTGGTGGGCGTGATCCTGTTGATTGGTATCGTGAAGAAGAACGCGATCATGATGATCGACTTCGCGATTACCGAACGACGTGAGTTCGGCCTCAGCGCCAAGGAAGCAATCCGCCGCGCGTGCCTGATCCGCTTTCGGCCGATCATGATGACCACCTTGGCAGCGATTCTCGGCGCGCTGCCGCTGGTGCTCGGCTCAGGCTACGGCTCGGAATTGCGCCGACCCTTGGGGATTTCGATTATTGGTGGGCTGCTGTTCAGCCAGGTGCTGACGCTCTACACCACTCCGGTGATTTACCTCTGGCTCGACCGGGCGTCCCAACGCCTGGGGCGCCACAAGGAAGCAAGGTCATGAAACTCAGATTCAGCGTGCTGTTTATCAGCCTGATGCTTGGCGGCTGCATGGTCGGGCCGGATTACCAGAAACCGGCGATGCAACTGCCGCAGTCGTTCAAGGAAGGTGCGCAGTGGCAGCGCGCCGCGTCCAACCCGCAAGGTGCCATGGACAGCCAGTGGTGGCTGGCCTATCAGGACCCGGTGCTGAACGATTTGGTAGCGCGTTCGGCCAAGGCCAACCAGTCGATTGTCGCGGCTGAGGCGGCGTATCGGTTGGCGCAGGCGCAAGTGGCGTCGGGTCGCGCCGGGTTGTGGCCGACGGTGGGCGTCGGGCTGTCGGGTTCGCGCGGCGAGGGCGGTGACGGCACCAGCTCCAGCAGCACCGCGTCGACCGGCGTGAAGAACAGTGTCAGCGCCACTCTGACCGCCAGTTGGGAACCGGACCTGTGGGGCCAGGTGCGCCGAGGCATCGAGTCGAGTCAGGCCGCAGCGCAGCAATCCGATGCGTTGCTGGCCGGGGTGCGTTTATCCATCAGTTCCAGTGTGGCGAGTAATTACCTGGCATTGCGCCAGATGGACATCGATGTGCGCCTGCTGCAACAGCAACAGACCATCAACCAGCAATTGCTCGACATGATCCAGGCCCAGTTCACCCAAGGAGTCGCCACTAATGACCAATTGCTGGTGGCCCAGGACCAACTGACCACCTCGATTGCCGGCTTGCAGACGTCGCTACGCGACCGTGAGCAATACGAGCATGCGCTGGCGGTGCTGGTAGGCGTGGCGCCCAGCGGGTTCAGCGTGGCACCGCGCACGGATTTTGCGTTCGTGGTGCCACGGCCACCGCTGACCTTGCCTTCGACCCTGTTGCAACGCCGCCCGGATGTGGTGGCGGCAGAACGTTCGGCAGCAGCGGCCAATGCCAAAATCGGCGTGGCTGAGGCGGCGTTCTTTCCGTCTCTGGACCTTACCGCCGAGCTGGGCTATCGCGGCAGCGCGTTGGGTGGGTTGTTCTCTTTACCGAATCGCATCTGGACCTTGGGGCCGGCGTTGGCGCAGACCATCTTTGACGGTGGCGCGCGGGAGGCGGCGGTGAAGCAGGCAGAGGCCAGTTATGACCAGATTGCCGCAACCTATCGCGGGACCGTGCTCAGTGCCTTGCAGAACGTCGAGGACAATCTGTCGGCGATCAATCATCTGCACACCCAGGCCGATGCCTTCCAGCAGGTCTACCAGCGCAATCAACAACTATTCGGCAGCCAGGAGGCGCAGTTGCGCGCCGGTACGGTCAGCCGGGAGGCGGTGCTGACTCAACAGCTTGTGCTATTGCAAGCCGAGCAGAATCTGCGCGATACGCAGGGGCAGTTGAGTCAGGGCAGTGTGGCGCTGATCCAGAGCCTGGGTGGCGGCTGGCAACCCTGACACACCGGGATTCAAAAGGTGGGAGCTGGCTTGCCTGCGATGGCGCCGCCCGAGCCGACCAACATCTTTGATGCCCCCGCAGTTTGGATCTACGTCCCTCAGAGAGGCTGGCGATTGTGCGGATATCTATATACCGTCGCACCGCTCGCGTTATATTCGCGGCACTTTAACCGCAGGATGAACGCGTCATGGCAGGAAGCAGCTTACTGGTACTGATCGACGACATCGCCGCCGTCCTCGACGATGTGGCGCTGATGACCAAAATGGCCGCCAAGAAAACCGCTGGCGTACTGGGTGACGACTTGGCGCTTAACGCCCAGCAGGTGTCGGGTGTGCGCGCCGAGCGGGAAATCCCGGTGGTGTGGGCGGTGGCCAAAGGCTCGTTTCTCAACAAACTGATCCTGGTGCCGGCTGCGCTGTTGATCAGCGCGTTCGCGCCCTGGGCGGTCACGCCGTTGTTGATGCTCGGTGGCGCGTATTTGTGTTTCGAGGGCTTTGAGAAGCTTGCGCACACCTTTTTGCATAAACGCACTGAAGAACAGGCTCACCTGGTTGAAGCCGTGGCCGATCCGGCGACTGACTTGGTGGCATTTGAGAAGGACAAGATCAAAGGTGCAATTCGCACCGATTTCATCCTCTCGGCGGAAATCATCGCCATCACCTTGGGCACCGTCGCGGATGCGCCTTTGATGCAGCAGGTGGTCGTGCTGACGGGCATTGCCATCGTCATGACCATCGGTGTGTACGGGCTGGTGGCCGGTATCGTCAAGCTCGATGACCTGGGCCTGTGGCTGACGCAAAAGCCCGGCCAGGCAGCTCGCAGTATCGGTGGGGCGATCTTGCGCGCCGCGCCTTATATGATGAAAAGCCTGTCGGTGATCGGCACAGCGGCGATGTTCATGGTCGGCGGCGGCATTCTCACCCACGGCGTGCCGGCGGTGCATCACTGGATCGAGAGCGTCAGTCAGAACGTTGGCGGGGTGGCGTGGTTGATGCCGACGTTGCTGAATGCGGTGGCGGGGATTATCGCGGGGGCGCTGGTATGTGCAGTTGTAATAATTGTGAGTAGAGTTCTGAAGTCACTAAGGGGGTAGTGATCAAGGCCGCAATGCAAAGGCGTTGCGGCCTTGGACTTACAGCTCTGGCGCTCTGTCGAATGCACTCAGATGCGCGTCCAATGACCAGATGTAAACGCGCTGTCCGCGATGCAATGAGCAAAGGCGTTTCCAATCATGGATGATCGAGAGGTCTCCAAGACCGCTGCCTGTAGCTGCGTGATGTGGAAATTCAGATAGCCAGGCAGCCATTTCTTTCTCGCTCAAAAAACTGATCGGTTTGAACGGTGATCCTCCTTTGAGTGCTTCACTGACCTGCTTTACAAATCTTTGTGCGCAGGCACGTCGCTCCCGGCCATCACCGTTCTGACCAATATGGTTGCCCGTTTCCAAAATAGTCGCCATGGGCAGAAACAAGGTTTCCTTCAGGCGCTCTCTGAGTTGCGCCATGATTGCCTCATGCTGCAGTGCCTTGGAAGGAACGTTAAGGATTTCTATGAAAATGGAGGTGTCCAGAAGGCATACCGCTGTCATTCCTGCACCCCCGAAGTGCTCGCTTCCAATTTTTCAAACCAATCCATCGCCTCGGTTTCTCGTTCCTGCACTGTGGTTTTATCTTTAAGGAAGCGATCCAGGACGCGTCTTGTCATCAGTTGGCCCAGCGGGCCTTGGGCCACGAGTTCTGGGTAGCGTTCAAGGTCGCCCAACCGTACAAGACGACTGTCACCTTCATCAGGATCGCGATAGCAGGCGACGACGTCCGCTAAAGCACTATCAGGTAATGCATCCAGCAGGGCGGGATTATGCGAGGTCAGCAACACGCGTAGTTTTCGCTCAGAAGCTATGGTTTGAAGTTGGCGTACGAGCGTCTCGGCGCGGCTGGGATGAACACCATTATCGATTTCTTCAATGACGACTAACGAGCCTGTCGGCGCTGTCAGCAGCGTTGCACCTATTGCCAGTACGCGCAATGTTCCGTCCGAAAGCAAAGGAGCATCGACATTGCGGCTCGACTGGCCGAAGGTTTCTACGAGGCGGACCATTACATCACTGCGATCAGTTTCGATGAATTGGATATCGGTAATATCCTGTTCGGGCAATGATTTAATAAAAGCAAGTAGCCTTTTTTTCTCTTCTGAAGTTTGTGACAGTCCATATAAAACTGCGGAAAGATTGCTGCCGTCTTCCTTTATTTGATCATCTTTCAGGTACACGTAATCCCGCATGAGGGCGGGCCTGGGATCAAGGAATACGACATTTCGTAAGGTTTCACGCACCGCTTTTGTCACCAGCGGTATAACTCTCTGGGACTCAATATGACTGGCTTTAAATCTGCCAGGCGTTTCAATCTGATAAAAAATAGCTTGCCGGTTGGAACATGAAATATGGGGTTTATTTCGACCGCGGGCGAAGTTGTTATAGGCCACACTGATTTCGTCAGTGTGTGGGCTTGAAACACCGTCCACCTGATACAACGGAAATTTTTCACCTTTCTTTTCTACTTTTTCTCCGGTAACAACTAATTGGTCTGCAATGAGGTCAATTGAAATTTCAAAGTCGTCCCATCCTTCTTTAGCTTCTCCAAAATGGGCGCCTAGGCTGACGCTGGCCTTGAGGTCTCGAAACAGGTCATTGGCTTGGCCACGAACAACGGCATCACCGCTCTGGATAGTGCGTGTAATGTCATCCAGGCGGGAGCCTTTTGCCAGCCAATTGAGAAGGCGGATAGCTTCAAGCACGTTGCTTTTACCGGAAGCATTTGCTCCGATCAAAAATGTCAGGGCTGCCAGTGGGAGTGTGGCGTTGTCGTAGCTCTTAAAATTTTTTAGATCGATCGACATCAACATGTCCGAACCTCGTTGATTGGCGGAGGGGGTTCGCTGATCCGAAGCCTACAGTTTTGGAGACCGCGCCGCTACTGGGCAGACGCGCTAGCCACGAATAGTCGATTGAAACAAAAAAGGCCATTCGATCACTCGTATGGCCTTTGTGTCAGCAAGGTTAACTTTACTCGGCGATCTGCAACTTGCGCGACTCGGTATAGATGTAGCGCACCTTTTCATACTCAAACGGCGAGTTCATCTGACCGTAGCGGAAGCTGGTCTGGTAGCGCTTGTCGACGGCGCGCAAAGCCCAGATTTCAGGGTGGTTTTCGCTGACTTTGGAGACGTTGAGGAAGTTGATCTCGGTCTCGGCGCCGTAGTCGACGATCAGGCCGGTAGTGTCACGCAGGTTCGAGGGGCCGAAGATCGGCAACACCAGGTAGGCGCCGCCAGGCACGCCGTAGAAGCCCAGGGTCTGGCCGAAGTCTTCGCTCTGGCGCGGCAGGCCCATGGCGGTGGCCGGGTCCCACAGGCCGGCGATGCCGATGGTGGTGTTGAGCAGCAGGCGCCCGGTGGTTTCCAGGGAGCGGTGGCCCTTGAGTTGCAGCAGGCTGTTCAACAGGTTGGGCACATCGCCCAGGTTGTTGAAGAAGTTGCTCACGCCGGTGCGCAGGAAGCTTGGGGTGACATAGGTGTAGCCATTGACCACGGGCAGGAACACCCATTGGTCGAAGCGGTAGTTGAAGTGGTAGACGCGACGGTTCCACGACTCCAGCGGGTCATAGACGTTAAGTGCGGTTAGCGATGAACGCTCGAACTCACGCTGGTCCAGGCCAGGGTTGAACTTGAGTTTGGTCAGCGGCTCCTTGAAGCCATCGGAGTCAACCTTGACCGGTTCGTGGGCCTTGCTGTTGTCGGCATTGGCTACGCCTGCGCACATCAGCGCGGCGAGCAGCAGAAGATATTTAGCCACGGAAGAACTCCAGCATGGCGTCGGCGTTGACGCGGTAATTAAGGTTGCCGCAATGGCCGCCCAGCGGGTAGACGGTCAAGCGATCGCCGAAGGTTTTACGCAGGAAGCCGAGGTCGCCTGGGCCGAGGATCACGTCGTCGGCGTTGTGCATGACGGCGATTTTCGGGCTGTCGTGCAGGTAGTCCTTGAGTGCGTACAGGCTGACCTGGTCGACCAGTTGCAGCAGGCTGCCGCCGTCGGAGCGCGCGCGCCACATCGGGATCACTTGTTCGGTGAGGTAGCAGTCGAAGTCGCATTGCAGTGCACGCTTGAGGAACGGCGTGAGGCTGGTGCCTTCGGTGATCGGGTATTTCGGCGGGATGATCAGGCCACGACGGTTGATCAGGTCCGAGGTAAAGGCAATGTCGGCGGCCGAGAAGCGGAACGAGGTGCCGATCAGCATGGCCATCTGTTCGTTGGTCAAGTGCTGCTTGGAGTTCTGGAAGTCGTAGAGCAGGGCGTCATTGAGGTCGATGTAGCCCTTTTGCTGGAAGTAGCGCGTCAGTTTGGCCAGCACCAGCTCATAGAAAGTCGTGGTGTTGTTGATGCCCTTGACCTCGGTCTGTACCAGCTTGTCGAGGTTGGTGATCGAGGTGTAGAGGTTGACCGGCGGGTTGAGCAGCAGCACTTTCTTGAAGTTGAAGCTGCGGCGGGTCTCGTCGAGCTTGCTGACAAACGCCGCATCCAGTGCGCCGAGGCTGTAGCCGGTGAGGTAGAAGTCGGTCACCGGCAGCGAGGCGTTCTGCGCGCGTACCGCCTGCATCACGCGGTACATGTCTTCGGCGTCTTCCTGGGTGATACCCGGGGTGGCGAAGCGCGAGGCGGCGCTGATGAAGTCGAAGCTGGTGGGCGATGACAGCTGCACCACGTGGTAGCCGGCCTGGTAATAGAGTTTTTTCAGGTATTCGTTGATGCTGCTGTCAAACCGGGCGCCCGTGCCTGCGATCAAGAAAATCAGCGGCGCGGCGTGGTCCTGTTTGGCGATGCGGTAGGTGAGTTTCTTCACTGCCCAGAAGTTGTCCGGCAGGCTGAATTCCCGCTCAGGGCGCATGTTGAGGGTGTAATCGGACTGGTTGATCTCGTCGTTGCTGGGCAATTTAGGCCGCAGGTCCGGCGGGGTGGTGGCAATGGTCGCCTCGAACGGGTTCGTCAAAGGGAAGCCATAAGTGGCCTGGTCGACATCGACGGCCAGTGCTGACGCACTCAAAAATAGGCTGCCCAGCAAGGCAGCGCAGCGCAAGGAACGGAGCATGACTTAATCCCTAAGAGGAAACGTGCTGAATGAAGTTCGCAGGCTATGACCACCGCGTTGCCACCGAAGTGCCAGCCCTCGGCACTAAAAGTCGGAAAAAAACCACGGATTCGGGGTAATAGTAGCCAGAAGATACACTTTGCTGCGCCTTGATGAACAGTTATCTGCGTACACACCTTGCTAACGGCCGCCGTGGGATTAAGCTGAGCGCCGTTTTTGCCTATCGGAGTTCGCCATGTCCCGTCGTTTGCCACTTATCCTGCTGCTTATCGCCTTGCCGGTATGGCTGGCCGCCAGTTATGGCGCCCGCTACGGTTTTATGGAAGACGGCCAGTGGGTGGGGGTCTGCGTTGACGAGGCCAGCCGCTGGGAATGCCAACTGCGCTCGAACCTGGGGCTGATGATTCACTTCAAGGTATTGGGCTGGGCCGCGTTGGTGACGTCGGTGCTGGGGTTTTTTGTGCCTGGGCGAGCGGGCTGGGGTTTGGCGGTGTTGGGGATGGTGTTCGGGTTGCCGGCACTGGCGTTGTACAACACCACGTTTGCGGTGTTTGCGGTGGTGATTGCGGGGTTGCGGTTGGTCAGGAAGCCTCGGGGCGTCTGACAGGGCCTCTTCGCGAGCAAGCCCGCTCCCACATTAGATTGGATGCATCCCTTGGAATGCGCTCGAATGTGGGAGCGGGCTTGCTCGCGAAAGCGGTCTTATGCCTTACGCACCCGCAAGCACCGCCACAAAGCCACCACCATCAACCCGCTGACCAGCGCCCAACCCCACGCCTGCTGGTTCAGCAAGCCTTCGCGATACAGCTGCGGCGCAATGCCGGCGCCAATAATGAAGGCCAGCAGCGCAATTTCCCGACGCGGGCCGGTGACCGGACGAACCAGGTAAACCAGGGCCGGCAACACCAGCGCCGCACTTGGGAAGCTGCGATAGCGCGGGTCAAACACCAGCGCCAGCATCATTACTGCCCCTGCGAACCCGGCAATTGCCACCAGCCAGCCGGCGCGTTGTTCCAGCCAGTTGAACGCCCGCTCGCGCCAACCTTCGCGGGCGCTTAAAGCCAGGGCGGCATGGGCCAGTACCAACAGGTTCAACACCACCAGCAAGCCAGCCCACACCCATTCATCGTTGAAACGCGCAGTGACACGGGTCAGCTCGGCCCAGGTGCCAATGGAGCAGGCGGCGACTGCGCCGAGCAATGGCAGCATGAATGCGGCACGCGCGCTGCGCACCCGGCCGCCGAGTGCCAGAGTGCCCAGCAGGATCAGGCCGCCGACGCCCAGCCACAGCGGCCAATACGGCACGTTGCTCACCGGCCCGGCAAGGATGCCCTTGTCCTGGCGGTCGGCGTCAAACAAGCCCCAGTAACCCCCAACTGCGCCTTCACTGGCGCGTTTCCACGGCTGGTCAAACGCTTCGATCAGGTTATAGCGCCAGCCATTGGCCTCGGCCATGGCCACAAAACCGCGCATGAACTTGGCCTCGTTGACCCGGCTTGGCACCGCGGTTTCGCGCTGGCGGCCTTCGCTGGGCCAGCCGGTCTCGCCGATCAGTACATCTTTAGGCGCGAATTTGTTGCCGAAGGTCTGGCGCACATCACCCACATGCTTGAGGGCTTGATCGATGCCCGACGGGTCATCTTCCCAATAGGGCAGCAGGTGAATGGTGAGGAAATCCACCGCCGGGGCGATTTCCGGGTGTTGCAACCAGAACTCCCATACATCGGCATAAGTGACCGGTTGCTTGATCTGGCTTTTGACTTGGTGGATCAGCGTTACCAGCCGCTTGGCAGTGACTTCCTTGCGCAGCAGCGCCTCGTTACCGACGATCACCGAGGTGACTACATCGGGGTTGGCATTGGCGGCAGCGATCAGCTCGTTGATTTCTTTTTCGGTAGCCACCGGGTCGCTGCTGACCCAGGCGCCTGCCATCACCTTCAAACCATGCTTGCGCGCCATGCCGGGCAGGTCTTCCAGGCCCGTCATGGAATAAGTGCGGATGCATTCAAAACGGGTGGCCAGCAACGCCAGGTCAGCGTCCATGCGCTCGGGGCGCAGTTTGAACGGCTGGTCGAACGGCGACTGGTCCTTGTCGAACGGCGTGTAGGACGCGCATTGCATCTTGTGGCTGGCACTGGCCACATCCGGCAGCACCACCGGCCGGCCGAGGCCGTACCAATAGCCGGCAAGGGCAAGCACGCCGAGGATCAAGGCGCAGAAATAGGGCAGGGCAGGGAAGCGGGCAGTCGCGGGCATGGTCGGCTTATCTGGGGGAGCAAAGGCGCGCATCTTACCCGGATTTAGCCCGTCCCAGTGGGGCTGCATAATTTAGACATGCAAAGTTCGGGCGGGAAATTGACGCCAAGTCCTAGGAACTGTCCTGCTGGCGATGTGATGTCGTTTCTTGCTTACCCGAGGTCGCTGACAGAGCAGGTCCAAGGCCCCGGCAGGTTGATGATCGAAGTGTCAGCACTCCACTGGCGGCGCACCACCGTGATCGACGCGCGTGAAGGGGGCGCGATGCACCCTATAACAACAGGTTGACGTCGCTCGGCATCCGTCGGGCGCAGCACTTTCGGGGAAGTACTATGAAGATGCGACGACTCTTGGGCGCAGCTGCCACTCTGGTAGTTGCGATGGGCTCCACACTGGCCAGCGCCGACAGCAAAACCCTGAGCATCGGCTATGTAGATGGTTGGTCCGACAGCGTTGCCACCACCCATGTGGCGGCAGAGGTGATCAAGCAAAAGCTCGGTTATGACGTGAAACTGCAGGCCGTCGCCACCGGAATCATGTGGCAAGGCGTGGCCACCGGCAAACTCGACGCCATGCTGTCCGCCTGGCTGCCTGTGACCCACGGTGAGTATTGGACCAAGAACAAGGACAAGGTGGTCGACTATGGCCCCAACTTCAAGGATGCGAAGATCGGCTTGATCGTGCCGGAGTACGTTAAAGCCAAGTCCATCGAAGACCTCAAGACCGACACCACCTTCAAGAACAAGATCGTCGGCATCGACGCCGGTTCAGGCGTGATGCTCAAGACCGACGAAGCGATCAAGGCCTATGGCCTGGACTACAAACTGCAGGCCAGCTCGGGTGCAGCGATGATCGCCGAACTGACCCGCGCCGAAGACAAGCAGGAATCCATTGCCGTGACCGGCTGGGTGCCGCACTGGATGTTCGCCAAGTGGAAACTGCGTTTCCTCGACGATCCAAAAGGTATTTATGGTGCTGCTGAAACCGTCAACAGCATCGGCAGCAAGGGCCTGGAGAAGAAAGCGCCGGAAGTCGCCGCTTTCCTGAAGAAGTTCCAGTGGGCCTCCAAGGATGAAATCGGCGAAGTCATGCTGGCGATTCAAGAGGGCGCCAAGCCTGATGCAGCGGCCAAGGATTGGGTCGCCAAGCACCCTGAGCGTGTGGCCGAGTGGACCGCCAAATAAAGCACTGACCCTTTAGATGCCCCACCACAACCCTACTGTGGGAGCGGGCTTGCTGTGGCGAGGGAGCTTGCTCCCGCTGACTGCGCAGCCGTCTCCGGCTTTTTGGGGGCGCTTCGCACCCCAGCGCAAGCAAGCTTGCTCGCCACAGCAAGCCCGTTCCCACATTTTTTTGCCTGTATTCAGGCTGCTGTTTATTTGTTGACCGCAAAACTTGCTAAGTGGCCATCTCGATCTACTACTAAGGTCGTCTGGAACCTGTTCCGCAGCCGCATACAGTGGATATGTTCCAAAATAATAAAAAGCTGTGCTGCGAGGATAAAAACAATGAACGACAGCATTTACCTCTCGATTCAAAACAGCCCGCGTTTCAAGGAGCTGGTCAGAAAAAGGGAAAGGTTCGCCTGGATTCTCTCGGCGATCATGCTAGGGCTTTACTCCGCTTTCATCCTGTTGATTGCCTACGGGCCACAAGTGCTGGGCGCCAAGCTCAGCCCTGGGTCTTCGATTACCTGGGGTATTCCCCTGGGCGTCGGACTGATTGTGTCCGCTTTCATCCTGACCGCGATCTATGTGCGTCGGGCCAATGGCGAATTTGACGACCTGAACAATGCGATTCTCAAGGAGGCTGCGCAATGATCCGGCGTCTATTGGCTATATTCGGCGCTTCGCTGTTTGCTCCGGCCGTTTGGGCGGCGGATGCATTGACCGGTGAAGTGCACAAACAACCGCTGAACGTCTCCGCCATCGTGATGTTTGTCGCGTTTGTCGGCGCCACGCTGTGCATCACTTACTGGGCGTCCAAGCGCAACAAGTCGGCGGCTGACTACTATGCGGCCGGCGGCAAGATCACCGGTTTCCAGAACGGCCTGGCGATTGCCGGTGACTATATGTCGGCGGCGTCCTTCCTGGGGATTTCCGCGCTGGTGTTCACCTCCGGCTACGATGGCCTGATCTACTCGATCGGCTTTCTGGTGGGCTGGCCGATCATTCTGTTCCTGATCGCCGAGCGCCTGCGTAACCTGGGCAAGTACACCTTTGCCGACGTGGCGTCCTATCGCCTCGGGCAAACCCAGATCCGCAGCCTGTCGGCCTGCGGTTCGCTGGTGGTGGTGGCGTTCTATCTGATCGCGCAGATGGTGGGTGCGGGCAAGCTGATCCAGTTGCTGTTCGGCCTGGACTACCACGTCGCGGTGATCCTGGTGGGTATCCTGATGTGCATGTACGTGTTGTTCGGCGGCATGCTGGCGACCACTTGGGTGCAGATCATCAAGGCGGTGCTGTTGCTGTCCGGTGCCTCGTTCATGGCGCTGATGGTGATGAAGCACGTCAACTTCGACTTCAACATGCTGTTTGCCGAGGCGATCAAGGTTCACCCTAAAGGTGAGGCGATCATGAGCCCCGGCGGCCTGGTGAAAGATCCGATCTCGGCATTCTCGCTGGGCCTGGCGCTGATGTTCGGCACCGCGGGCCTGCCGCACATCCTGATGCGCTTCTTCACCGTCAGCGACGCCAAGGAAGCGCGCAAGAGCGTGTTGTATGCCACCGGCTTCATTGGCTACTTCTATATCCTGACGTTCATCATCGGCTTTGGCGCGATCCTGCTGGTGAGCACCAACCCGGCGTTCAAGGATGCTGCAGGCGCCTTGCTCGGCGGTAACAACATGGCGGCGGTGCACCTGGCCAACGCGGTGGGTGGCAGCATTTTCCTGGGCTTCATCTCGGCTGTGGCGTTTGCCACTATCCTGGCCGTGGTTGCCGGTTTGACCCTGGCCGGTGCTTCGGCGGTGTCCCATGACCTGTACGCCAGTGTGATCAAGAAGGGTAAGGCCAACGAGAAAGATGAGATTCGCGTGTCGAAGATCACCACCGTGGCGTTGGGCGTGTTGGCGATCGGCCTGGGTATCCTGTTCGAAAGCCAGAACATCGCGTTTATGGTCGGCCTGGCATTCTCGATTGCTGCCAGCTGTAACTTCCCGGTACTGCTGCTTTCCATGTACTGGAAAAACCTCACCACCCGTGGCGCCATGATTGGCGGCTGGCTGGGCTTGATCAGTGCCGTTGGCCTGATGATCCTCGGCCCGACCATCTGGGTCTCGATCCTGCACCATGAAAAAGCCATCTTCCCTTACGAATACCCGGCGCTGTTCTCGATGATCATTGCGTTCGTCGGCATCTGGTTCTTCTCGATCACCGACAAGTCGGCGGCGGCAGAGAAAGAGCGTGCGCTGTACTTCCCGCAGTTTGTGCGTTCGCAGACTGGCCTGGGGGCGAGTGGGGCGGTTAACCACTAAGATTTGTAACGGTTATAAAAAAATGCCCCGGTCGTGAGATCGGGGCATTTTTGTCTCTACGCCGCTCGTTCCCACGCTCTGCGTGGGAATGCAGCCACGGACGCTCTGCGTCCCGGTTCGCGTAGGCCTCAGGTTTTGTGCTGTGTGACGCGGAGCGTCACGGAAGGCATTCCCACGCGGAGCGTGGGAACGATCATTGCCCGGTCGTGAGGTCGGGGTATTTTTTGCTTTTATTGGTAACGGATTTCACAAAACAGTTTCTCAACACTTGCATCAATAAAGTGCCTTTACGCCGATCATTCCCACGCTCTGCGTGGGAATGCAGCCACGGACGCTCTGCGTCCCGGTTGGCACTGGCCTCAGGTTTTGTGCTGTGTGACGCGGAGCGTCACGGGAGGCATTCCCACGCGGAGTGTGGGAACGATCATTATCGGGTCGTGAGAACGGGGCATTTTTGTCTCTACGCCGCTCGTTCCCACGCTCTGCGTGGGCATGCAGCCAAGGATGCTCTGCGTCCCGGTTCGCGTAGGCCTCAGGTCTTGCGCAATGTGACGCGGAGCGTCACGGGAGGCATTCCCACGCAGAGCGTGGGAACGATCATCAGGCTGCACAAATAAAAACGGCCTCCTTGGATAAGGAGGCCGTTTTTTATTACCAAGCCATCAGATGTTTACTTGCGATCTTCCAGTTTGGTGATATCACGCGACTCGTAGCCGGTGTACAGCTGGCGCGGACGGCCGATCTTGTACGGGCTGGAGAGCATTTCTTTCCAGTGCGAGATCCAGCCGACAGTACGTGCCAGGGCGAAGATCACGGTGAACATGCTGGTTGGAATGCCGATCGCCTTGAGGATGATCCCCGAGTAGAAGTCGACGTTCGGGTACAGCGAGCGTTCGATGAAGTACGGGTCGGTCAGGGCGATCTCTTCCAGGCGCATGGCCAGTTCGAGTTGCGGATCGTTCTTGATGCCCAGTTCCTTCAACACTTCGTCGCAGGTCTTTTTCATCACGGTGGCGCGTGGGTCACGGTTCTTGTAAACGCGGTGACCGAAGCCCATCAGCTTGAACGGATCGTTCTTGTCCTTGGCCTTGGCGATGAATTTGTCGATGTTGGACACATCGCCAATTTCATCCAGCATGGTCAATACGGCTTCGTTCGCACCGCCGTGGGCAGGGCCCCACAGTGCGGCGATGCCGGCGGCAATACAGGCGAACGGGTTGGCACCCGAAGAACCGGCCAGGCGTACGGTAGAGGTGGAGGCGTTCTGTTCGTGGTCGGCGTGGAGGATGAAGATCTTGTCCATCGCAGCGGCCAGCACCGGGCTGATCGGTTTGATCTCGCACGGGGTGTTGAACATCATGTGCAGGAAGTTTTCCGCGTACGTCAGGTCGTTGCGCGGGTACATCATGGGTTGGCCCATGGAGTACTTGTAAACCATTGCGGCCAGGGTGGGCATCTTGGCAACCAGGCGGATCGCGGAAATTTCGCGATGCTGCGGGTTATTGATGTCCAGGGAGTCGTGATAGAAGGCCGACAGGGCGCCGACTACGCCGCACATGACGGCCATCGGGTGGGCGTCGCGACGGAAGCCGTTGAAGAAGGTCTTCAACTGCTCGTGAACCATGGTGTGGTTCTTCACGGTGCTGACGAACTGGGCTTTCTGCTCGGCTGTTGGCAATTCGCCATTTAACAGCAGGTAGCAGGTTTCCAGGTAGTCCGACTGTTCAGCCAGCTGTTCGATCGGGTAGCCGCGGTGCAGCAGAATGCCATTGTCACCATCGATATAGGTGATCTTCGACTCGCAAGAGGCGGTCGACATGAAGCCTGGGTCGAATGTGAAACGGCCCGTGGCCGTCAGGCCCCGTACGTCGATAACATCGGGACCAACGGTGCCGGTTAAAATGGGCAGCTCGACGGGGGCTGCGCCCTCGATGATCAACTGCGCTTTTTTGTCAGCCATGTGGCCTCCTATTTATGCTTCAAATCATCAGACAGACCCCCCACGCAGGGCCCGCACCACTATATTGATATAAATCCAGATGTCAATTTGCCTAAAGTCTTGCTCCAGAAGGCTTTAACCATACTTTTTCGTCGAAATTGACTGCCATTTACGCCTTTTATACCGCCAGCGCAATCAGCTATTAGGGTGAGGAGTGCGCGTTGTCATTAGTAACCTAACTGTCTATACTCGGCCACCGACCGCCAAGGGCTTTTGGGCTTGCTTTCATTGGGGGTCGCACTCCCTGGGTGGTGCTTACCTGACCAGTGCACTCCCCAACAACTTTGCCCTGATTGTTAGGGGCTCTTCAGTGTGAAAAAAAGCCGTGAATAGCCAACGACCTGTAAACCTAGACCTAAGGACCATCAAACTCCCCATCACCGGCGTTACGTCGTTCCTGCACCGTGTTTCCGGCATCATCCTGTTCCTGGGCTTGGGCATCATGCTTTATGCATTGAGCAAATCCCTGGGTTCCGAGGAAGGATACGCCGAGGTGAAGGCATGCTTGACCAGCCCGCTGGCCAAGTTCGTAGCATGGGGCCTCCTGTCCGCTCTGCTGTATCACCTGGTAGCCGGTGTGCGCCACTTGATCATGGATGCGGGTATCGGTGAGACGCTGGAAGGCGGCCGCCTGGGCTCGAAAATCATCATCGCCATTTCCGTGGTGCTGATCGTTCTGGCAGGAGTTTGGATATGGTAACCAGCGTTACGAACCTTTCGCGTTCGGGCCTCTATGACTGGATGGCGCAGCGTGTGTCTGCGGTCGTTCTCGCGGCTTATTTCATTTTCCTGATCGGATACCTCGTCGCAAACCCGGGCATCGGCTATGAGCAATGGCACGGCCTGTTTTCCCACAATGCGATGCGAATCTTCAGTCTGCTGGCCCTTGTAGCCCTGGGCGCTCACGCCTGGGTCGGCATGTGGACCATCGCGACCGACTACCTGACGCCGATGGCGCTGGGCAAGTCCGCGACTGCAGTACGTTTTCTCTTCCAGGCAGTCTGCGGCGTCGCGATGTTCGCTTACTTCGTCTGGGGTGTGCAGATTCTTTGGGGTATCTGATTCATGGCTAACATTCCTACTATTTCCTTCGACGCCATCATTATTGGTGGCGGCGGTGCCGGCATGCGCGCAGCGCTGCAGCTGGCCCAGGGCGGTCACAAGACTGCCGTGATCACCAAGGTGTTCCCGACTCGTTCCCACACCGTATCCGCCCAGGGTGGCATCACCTGCGCCATCGCCTCCGCCGACCCGAACGATGACTGGCGCTGGCACATGTACGATACCGTCAAGGGTTCCGACTACATCGGTGACCAGGACGCAATCGAATACATGTGTCAGGAAGGCCCGGCCGCCGTGTTCGAGCTGGACCACATGGGTCTGCCGTTCTCGCGTACCGAGCAAGGTCGTATCTACCAGCGTCCATTCGGCGGCCAGTCGAAGGATTACGGTAAAGGCGGGCAGGCTGCCCGTACGTGCGCCGCTTCCGACCGTACCGGTCACGCGCTGTTGCACACCCTTTATCAGGGCAACCTGAAAGCCGGTACCACGTTCCTGAACGAATACTACGCGGTTGACCTGGTGAAGAACGCCGACGGCGCCTTCGTTGGTGTAATCGCCATCTGCATCGAAACCGGTGAAACCACCTACATCCGCGCCAAGGCTACTGTGCTGGCAACCGGTGGTGCAGGTCGTATCTACGCGTCGACTACCAACGCCCTGATCAACACCGGTGACGGCGTCGGCATGGCCCTGCGTGCAGGCGTGCCGGTACAAGACATCGAAATGTGGCAGTTCCACCCAACCGGCATCGCCGGCGCCGGTGTACTGGTTACAGAAGGTTGCCGTGGTGAAGGTGGTTACCTGATCAACAAGCACGGCGAGCGTTTCATGGAGCGTTATGCTCCGAACGCCAAAGACCTCGCCGGTCGTGACGTAGTTGCTCGCTCGATGGTTAAAGAAATCATCGCCGGCAACGGCTGTGGCCCGAACGGCGACCACGTACTGCTGAAACTCGATCACCTCGGTGAAGAAGTCCTGCACAGCCGCCTGCCAGGCATCTGCGAGCTGTCCAAGACCTTTGCTCACGTTGACCCGGTGGTTGCTCCGGTACCGGTTGTTCCAACCTGCCACTACATGATGGGCGGCGTGCCGACCAACATTCATGGCCAGGCGATCACCCAGAACGCCGAAGGCGTGGACGAGATCATCCACGGTCTGTTCGCTGTAGGCGAAGTGGCTTGCGTATCGGTTCACGGCGCCAACCGCCTGGGCGGCAACTCGCTGCTCGACCTGGTGGTATTCGGTCGCGCGGCCGGCCTGCACCTGGAAAAAGCCCTGACCGACGGCATTGAATACGATGACGCCACCGACGCCAACATCGAGGCCGCCCTGGCGCGCCTGAACGCTCTGAACGAGCGTACCGATGGTGAAGACGTGGCAACCCTGCGTCGCGAGCTGCAAAGCTGCATGCAGAACTACTTCGGTGTATTCCGTACCGGCGAATACATGCAGAAGGGTATTGCCCAGCTGGCTGACCTGCGCACGCGCATCGCCAACGTCAAGATCAACGATAAGAGCCAGGCGTTCAACACCGCTCGTATCGAAGCCCTTGAGCTGCAAAACCTGCTGGAAGTGGCTGAAGCGACTGCGATTGCCGCCGAGGTTCGTAAAGAATCCCGTGGTGCTCACGCTCGTGAAGACTTTGAAGATCGCGACGACGAAAACTGGTTGTGCCACACCCTGTACTTCCCGGGTGACAAGCGCGTAACCAAGCGTGCCGTGAACTTCTCGCCGAAGACGGTGCCGACGTTTGAACCGAAGATTCGGACTTACTAAGGGTGGCTGCCATGTTGAAAGTCAGTGTTTACCGCTACAACCCTGATCAGGACGCCGCGCCGTTCATGCAGGAATTCCAGGTCGATACCGGTGGTAAAGACCTGATGGTGCTGGATGTACTGGCACTGATCAAAGAGCAGGACGAAGGTTTCTCCTATCGTCGCTCTTGCCGTGAGGGTGTTTGTGGCTCCGACGGCATGAACATCAACGGCAAAAACGGCCTGGCGTGTATCACGCCGCTGTCCGCCGTGGTTAAAGGTAACAAGCTGATCGTTCGTCCACTGCCAGGTTTGCCGGTTATCCGTGACCTGGTGGTCGATATGAGCATCTTCTACAAGCAATACGAGAAAGTTAAGCCGTTCCTGCAGAACGACACGCCGGCTCCGGCCATCGAGCGTCTGCAGTCCCCAGAAGAGCGTGAAAAGCTCGACGGTCTGTACGAGTGCATCCTGTGCGCTTGCTGCTCGACTTCGTGCCCGTCCTTCTGGTGGAACCCGGACAAGTTCCTGGGTCCAGCTGCCCTGCTGCAAGCGTACCGCTTCCTGGCAGACAGCCGTGACACCAAGACGTCCGAGCGTCTGGCTTCACTGGATGACCCGTTCAGCGTATTCCGCTGCCGCGGGATCATGAACTGCGTCAACGTATGTCCCAAAGGCCTGAACCCGACTAAGGCCATTGGTCACATCCGTAACATGCTGCTGCAAAGCGGCGTGTAAGCGACGTTGTAGCAAAGCAGGACCGTTGTGCCCGTAAATGCTACGGCGCAGGCTTCAACCGGCGCCGTAGTTTTAACTTGAGCAGCGACTTACAAAGCCGCAGCTCTTATTTTGAAGAAATGAGACAAGCAGGGGCATTCGGGTTGGTACCCGAACTATCAGCGTGATCCTAAGTGGCTTGTTTTGGTCGCTGCACTTGGCCTTTTGCAAGCAAACTCGGTGTTTTCGCCGGTGGTGTCCCCAAATCGAGGGTGACCAAGCATGCAAGAAAGCGTGATGCAGCGCATGTGGAACAGCGGCTATCTTTCAGGTGGTAACGCTGCCTATGTGGAAGAGCTTTATGAGCTCTACCTGCACGACCCTAACGCTGTGCCAGAAGAATGGCGCACCAAATTTCAGACGTTGTCTTCAGACGGCAACGCTGCCACCGATGTATCGCACGCAACAATTCGCGATCAATTTGTGCTGCTGGCAAAGAACCAGCGCCGCGCCCAACCGGTTTCCGCCGGTAGCGTGAGCAGCGAGCATGAGAAGAAGCAAGTTGAAGTATTGCGACTGATCCAGGCTTACCGGATGCGTGGCCACCAGGCGGCCCAGCTTGACCCGCTGGGGCTCTGGAAGCGTCCTGCACCTGCTGACCTGTCGATCAATCATTACGGCTTGACCAATGCCGATCTTGATACGACCTTCCGTGCCGGCGACCTGTTCATCGGCAAAGAGGAAGCGAGCCTACGCGAAATTCACGAAGCGTTGCAGCAGACATATTGCCGCACCATCGGCGCTGAATTTACGCACATCACCGATTCCGAGCAGCGCCACTGGTTCCAGCATCGTCTGGAAGGTGTGCGTGGCCGTCCGGTTTTGTCCGCCGACGTGCGCAGCCACTTGCTGGAGCGCGTGACCGCGGCCGAAGGTCTCGAGAAATACCTGGGTACCAAATACCCGGGCACCAAGCGTTTCGGCCTGGAAGGCGGCGAAAGCCTGATTCCAATGCTCGACGAGCTGATCCAGCGTTCCGGTTCCTACGGCACCAAGGAAATCGTGATCGGCATGGCTCACCGTGGTCGCCTGAACGTGTTGGTCAACACCTTCGGCAAGAACCCGCGTGAACTGTTCGACGAGTTCGAAGGCAAGAAGAAGGTCGAGCTGGGTTCCGGTGACGTTAAGTATCACCAGGGCTTCTCGTCCAACGTAATGACCACCGGCGGTGAAGTTCACCTGGCCATGGCCTTCAACCCGTCCCACCTGGAAATCGTTTCTCCAGTGGTCGAGGGTTCGGTGCGTGCCCGTCAGGATCGTCGTAACGATTCCACCGGTGAGAAAGTCCTGCCTATTTCCATCCACGGTGACGCGGCTTTCGCCGGTCAAGGCGTGGTCCTGGAAACGTTCCAGATGTCGCAGACCCGCGGCTTCAAGACCGGCGGTACAGTTCACATCGTCATCAACAACCAAGTCGGTTTCACCATCAGCAACCCACTGGACGCGCGCTCTACCGAGTACGCGACCGACGTTGCCAAGATGATCCAGGCGCCGATCCTCCATGTGAATGGGGATGATCCGGAAGCCGTGTTGTTCGTGACCCAGCTCGCCATCGACTACCGCATGCAGTTCAAGCGTGACGTGGTCATCGACCTGGTTTGCTATCGCCGTCGCGGTCACAACGAAGCGGATGAGCCGAGCGGCACCCAGCCGTTGATGTACCAGCAGATCACCAAGCAGCGCACCACCCGTGAACTGTACGCTGACAGCCTGATTACGGCCGGCGTGGTTGACGATGCGCGTGTTCAGGCGAAAATCGATGAATACCGCAACGCGCTGGACAACGGCCTGCATGTAGTAAAAAGCCTGGTTAAAGAGCCGAACAAAGAGCTGTTTGTGGACTGGCGCCCATACCTGGGCCACGCCTGGACGGCGCGTCACGACACCTCGTTCGACCTCAAGACCCTGCAGGAACTGTCCGCCAAGCTGCTGGAGATTCCAGATGGTTTCGTGGTACAGCGCCAGGTTGCGAAGATCTACGAAGACCGTCAGAAAATGCAAGCCGGCGGCCTGCCGATCAACTGGGGTTACGCCGAAACCATGGCGTACGCGACCCTGGCGTTCGAAGGTCACCCGATCCGCATGACCGGCCAGGACATCGGCCGCGGTACGTTCTCGCACCGTCACGCTGTATTGCACAACCAGAAAGACGCGGGCACCTACATCCCCTTGCAGAACCTGTACGAAGGCCAGCCACGTTTCGATCTGTACGATTCGTTCCTGTCCGAAGAAGCCGTACTGGCGTTCGAATACGGTTACTCGACCACCACACCACAGGCGCTGGTGATCTGGGAAGCCCAGTTCGGCGACTTCGCCAACGGTGCCCAGGTGGTTATCGACCAGTTCATCACCAGCGGAGAGCACAAGTGGGGCCGTCTGTGCGGTCTGACCATGCTGCTGCCACACGGTTATGAAGGTCAGGGTCCGGAGCACTCCTCGGCCCGTCTGGAGCGTTACCTGCAGCTGTGCGCCGAGCACAACATCCAGGTGTGCGTGCCGACTACCCCGGCCCAGATCTACCACTTGCTGCGTCGCCAGGTGATCCGCCCGCTGCGCAAGCCGCTGGTAGTGCTGACCCCGAAATCGCTGTTGCGTCACAAATTGGCCATCTCGACCCTGGAAGATCTGGCCGACGGTTCGTTCCAGACCGTGATTCCAGAAATCGACACCCTGGACGCAGCCAAGGTCACTCGCCTGATCCTGTGCAGCGGCAAGGTTTACTACGACTTGCTGGAAAAACGCCGTGCCGAAGGCCGCGAAGACATCGCCATCGTGCGTATCGAGCAGCTTTACCCGTTCCCGGAAGACGACCTGATGGAGGCCATCGCGCCTTACACCAACCTCACGAATGCCGTGTGGTGCCAGGAAGAACCGATGAACCAGGGCGCGTGGTACAGCAGCCAGCATCATTTGCGTCGCAGTATCGGTAACCACAAAACAGGCCTGGGCCTGGAGTACGCCGGTCGTGATGCCTCTGCTGCACCTGCGTGTGGTTATGCGTCGATGCACGCCGAGCAGCAGGAAAAACTGCTGCAAGATGCTTTCACTGTTTAACGCCTTCGCGCTGACTGAAACCGAATTTTAAGGACCCACAGATAATGGCTATCGAAATCAAAGCCCCGTCATTCCCGGAATCGGTTGCCGATGGCACCGTTGCCACCTGGCACAAGAAACCAGGCGACGCTGTAAAGCGTGACGACCTGATCGTCGACATCGAGACCGACAAAGTCGTTTTGGAAGTGTTGGCCGAAGCTGACGGCGTGCTTGGCGCGATCGTGGCTGAAGAGGGCGCTACCGTCCTGTCGAACCAGATCCTGGGCTCGATCGAAGCGGGCGGCGCTGCTGCCCCTGCTCCGGCCGCCGCTGCTGCTGCTCCAGCTGCCGCACCTGCCGCTGCCGCTCCGGCTGCGGGTGGTGAAGACCCGATCGCTGCACCGGCTGCGCGTCAGCTGGCTGAAGAAAACGGCATCAACCTGGCGTCCCTCAAAGGCACCGGCAAAGACGGCCGCGTGACCAAGGAAGACGTGGTTGCGGCTGTTGAATCCAAGAAAAACGCTCCAGCTGCCGCACCGGCCAAGGCTGCAGCCCCTGCTGCTGCCGCGCCTGTGTTCGCTGCTGGCGACCGCACCGAGAAGCGCGTGCCGATGACCCGCGTGCGTGCCACCGTGGCCAAGCGTCTGGTTGAAGCACAGTCGAACATGGCGATGCTGACCACTTTTAACGAAGTCGACATGACCGAAGTCATGGCCCTGCGTTCGAAGTACAAGGACCTGTTCGAGAAGTCCCATAACGGCGTGCGCCTGGGCTTCATGTCGTTCTTCGTGAAAGCGGCCACCGAAGCGCTGAAACGCTTCCCGGCAGTCAACGCTTCCATCGATGGCAGCGACATCGTTTACCACGGCTATGCAGACGTCGGCGTTGCCGTGTCCAGCGACCGTGGCCTGGTAGTACCGGTTCTGCGTAACGCCGAGCTGATGAGCCTGGCTGAAATCGAAGGCGGCATCGCCGGCTTCGGCAAGAAAGCCCGTGACGGCAAGCTGACCATCGACGAGATGACCGGCGGTACCTTCACCATCACCAACGGTGGTACCTTCGGTTCGATGATGTCGACCCCGATCGTCAACCCGCCGCAAGCTGCGATCCTGGGCATGCACAACATCATCCAGCGTCCGATGGCCATCAACGGCCAAGTCGTGATCCGCCCGATGATGTACCTGGCGCTGTCGTACGATCACCGCCTGATCGATGGTAAAGAAGCCGTGACTTTCCTGGTTACCATCAAGAACCTGCTGGAAGACCCGGCTCGTCTTCTTCTGGATATCTAAAAAGCAGCTGCAAGTCTCAAGCTGCGAGCGCCAAGCGCCAAGCGGGCGAACGGTGTTTTCAACTTGAGGCTTGCAGCTTGTAGCTTGCAGCTAAAAAGGGAACCTTTTTATGACACAGAAATTTGACGTTGTAGTGATTGGTGCAGGGCCTGGCGGCTACGTTGCCGCGATCAAGGCCGCACAACTGGGCCTCTCGACTGCTTGCATCGAAAAATACACCGACAAGGAAGGCAAACTGGCGCTGGGCGGTACTTGCCTGAACGTTGGTTGCATTCCTTCCAAGGCGCTGCTGGACAGCTCCTGGAAATTCCACGAAGCCCAAGACGGTTTCGCGATCCACGGCATCAACCATGCTGGCGTGACCATGGACGTGCCAGCAATGGTCGGCCGTAAAGCCAACATTGTTAAAGGCCTGACTTCCGGCGTTGCCACCCTGTTCAAGGCCAACGGGGTCACTTCCCTGCAAGGCCACGGCAAGCTGCTGGCCGGCAAGAAAGTTGAAATCACCAAGCCGGACGGCTCGGTTGAAGTCATCGAAGCCGAGAACGTGATCCTGGCACCAGGTTCGCGTCCAATCGACATCCCGCCTGCTCCTGTAGACCAGAACGTGATCGTTGATTCGACCGGCGCCCTGGAATTCCAATCGGTTCCCAAGCGTCTGGGCGTGATCGGCGCTGGCGTAATCGGCCTGGAACTGGGTTCGGTATGGTCGCGTCTGGGTTCTGAAGTGACTGTGCTGGAAGCTCTGGACACGTTCCTGCTGGCTGCTGACACCGCCGTGTCTAAAGAAGCGCTGAAAACCCTGACCAAACAAGGTCTGGACATCAAGCTGGGCGCCCGTGTTACCGGTTCCAAGGTCAACGGCGAAGAAGTCGTTGTGACCTACACCGATAAAGAAGGCGAGCAGACCATCACCTTCGACAAGCTGATCGTAGCCGTGGGTCGCCGTCCAGTGACTGCTGACCTGCTGGCTTCCGACAGCGGCGTGAACATCGACGAGCGTGGCTTCATCCACGTTGACGATCACTGCGCTACCACCGTGCCAGGCGTGTACGCCATTGGCGACGTGGTGCGCGGCATGATGCTGGCGCACAAGGCTTCCGAAGAAGGCATCATGGTTGTCGAGCGCATCAAGGGCCACAAAACCCAGATGAACTACGACCTGATCCCATCGGTTATCTACACCCATCCGGAAATTGCATGGGTCGGTAAAAACGAACAGCAGTTGAAAGCTGAAGGCGTTGAAGTTAACGTCGGCACCTTCCCGTTTGCCGCTTCTGGCCGTGCCATGGCAGCTAACGACACCGGTGGTTTTGTCAAAGTCATCGCTGATGCCAAGACTGACCGCGTATTGGGCGTTCACGTAATTGGCCCAAGCGCTGCAGAACTGGTTCAGCAAGGCGCGATCGGTATGGAATTCGGCACCAGTGCCGAAGACCTGGGCATGATGGTCTTCTCCCATCCGACCCTGTCCGAAGCGTTGCACGAAGCAGCGTTGGCAGTGAATGGCGGCGCCATCCACATCGCCAACCGCAAGAAGCGCTAAGCGAGATAATAAGAAACCACGGCGGAGTTGCCCGTCGTGAGCCTTGCGCGCAAAGCTCACCGCGGAATATCCGCTGGACGCAGCCTTGCACAGCTTTACGGGCCTTAAGCCCCGCAAGGTGTGCAAGCAGCAGTCACAGGTGGCGCGGCACTCATAATGAGCGCAGCGCCGAATGCGCAGTACCTAACGAAGACGGTAAAAAGCATGAATCTTCACGAGTATCAGGGTAAGCAGCTGTTCGCTGAATACGGCCTGCCAGTATCCAAGGGCTACGCAGTAGACACCCCGGAAGCAGCAGCAGAAGCTTGCGACAAAATCGGTGGCAGTGAGTGGGTTGTCAAAGCCCAGGTCCACGCCGGTGGTCGCGGTAAAGCGGGCGGCGTTAAGCTGGTTCGCAGCAAAGAAGACGCCAAGGCCTTCGCACAGCAGTGGCTGGGCAAGCGTCTGGTGACTTACCAGACTGATGCCAATGGCCAACCAGTCACCAAGATCCTGGTTGAATCGTGCACTGATATCGCTAAAGAGCTGTACCTGGGCGCTGTCGTTGACCGTTCGAGCCGTCGCATCGTGTTCATGGCTTCCACCGAAGGTGGCGTGGACATTGAGAAGATCGCCGAAGAAACCCCAGAAAAAATTCTGAAAGCCACTATCGATCCACTGGTTGGCGCTCAGCCATTCCAGGGTCGCGAGCTGGCTTTCCAGCTGGGCCTGGAAGGCAAGCAAGTTGCCCAGTTCGCCAAGATCTTCGTAGGTCTGGCCAAACTGTTCCAGGATCACGATCTGGCCCTGCTGGAAGTGAACCCGCTGGTGATCAAGGCTGACGGCGATCTGCACTGCCTCGACGCCAAGATCAACATCGACGCCAACGCCATGTACCGTCAGCCTAAGCTGAAAACTTTCCACGATCCATCGCAAGACGATCCGCGCGAAGCGCACGCTGCCAAGTTCGAACTGAACTACGTAGCCCTGGAAGGTAACATCGGTTGCATGGTCAACGGTGCTGGCCTGGCCATGGGTACCATGGACATCGTCAACCTGCATGGCGGCAAACCAGCCAACTTCCTCGACGTGGGCGGCGGTGCTACCAAAGAACGCGTTACCGAAGCGTTCAAGATCATCCTGTCCGACTCCAACGTCGCAGCAGTATTGGTCAACATCTTCGGCGGCATCGTTCGTTGCGACATGATTGCCGAAGGCATCATCGGCGCAGTGAAAGAAGTTGGCGTTAAAATCCCGGTTGTTGTTCGCCTTGAAGGTAACAACGCTGAACTGGGCGCTAAAGTACTGGCAGAAAGCGGTTTGAACATCATCGCGGCTACCAGCCTGACCGACGCTGCTCAACAAGTTGTCAAAGCTGCGGAGGGCAAATAATGAGCGTCCTGATCAATAAAGACACCAAAGTTATCTGCCAGGGTATTACCGGTTCGCAAGGTAGTTTCCACACCCAGCAAGCCATCGAATACGGCACCAAGATGGTGGGTGGCGTTACTCCTGGTAAAGGCGGCACTGAGCACCTGGGCCTGCCAGTGTTCAACACTGTGAAAGATGCTGTAGAAAAAACTGGCGCCACCGCCAGCGTTATCTACGTTCCAGCTCCTTTCTGCAAAGACTCGATCCTGGAAGCAGCCTTCGGCGGCATCAAGCTGATCGTTTGCATCACCGAAGGCATTCCTACCCTGGACATGCTGGACGCTAAAGTTAAGTGCGACGAGCTGGGTGTTACCCTGATCGGCCCTAACTGCCCAGGCGTGATCACCCCAGGCGAATGCAAGATCGGCATCATGCCAGGTCACATTCACTTGCCAGGTAAAGTCGGTATCGTTTCGCGTTCCGGCACCCTGACTTACGAAGCTGTCAAGCAAACGACTGACGCCGGTTTCGGTCAGTCGACTTGCGTCGGCATCGGCGGTGACCCGATCCCGGGTTCGAACTTCATCGACATCCTGAAACTGTTCCAGGAAGACCCGAAGACCGAAGCGATCGTGATGATCGGTGAGATCGGCGGTTCGGCTGAAGAAGAAGCGGCTGCCTACATCAAGGCCAATGTGACCAAGCCGGTTGTTTCCTACATCGCTGGTGTGACTGCCCCTGCAGGCAAGCGCATGGGCCATGCTGGCGCAATCATCTCTGGCGGCAAGGGCACTGCAGACGAGAAGTTTGCTGCCCTGGAAGACGCAGGCGTTAAAACCGTGCGTTCGCTGGCAGACATCGGCAAGGCTTTGTCCGAGCTGACCGGTTGGGCTGTCAAGTAAGCCTCGCGCTTAGCTGACGCTTCACCACACAAAGGCCACCTTCGGGTGGCCTTTGTGCATTCTGGAGGTTGGTGAAGATCAAAATGGGCCTGTATTGCCAAATTTAAGTACGAAAACGCGACATTTGGATGTCGCTTATCGGACAGTCCGCCCCGCAACAGTGCGTTTGTCGGCTTAATTCTGTACTCTAGCCGCCTCTTTATGCGTCCGCCTCCCAAAAGGAAGCTGCGCGCTAGACCGGTCGGTCCCCATCAGGGCCGGCAGCAGTTCCCTCATCCACAGGGAATCCCTCTCTAAATTCCGATTCAGTAGTGTGGTATTTCCTGAAATGAAAGTGTTGAAAAGCCAGGACATCCTGGCGTTAGGCTTTATGACTTTTGCCCTGTTCGTGGGCGCCGGCAACATCATCTTCCCGCCTATCGTTGGTTTGCAGTCCGGGCCTCACGTCTGGATGGCAGCGCTGGGCTTTTTGATCACCGCAGTCGGTTTGCCGGTGGTCACCGTGATCGCGCTGGCCAAAGTCGGCGGCGGCATGGATGCATTGAGCAGCCCGATCGGCAAGATCGCCGGTGGCTTGCTGGCGGCCGCGGCGTACCTGGCGGTAGGCCCGCTGTTCGCCACTCCGCGCACTGCGACCGTTTCGTTTGAAGTCGGCCTGGCACCGCTGACCGGCGAGAGCCCGCTGGCGCTGTTCCTCTACAGCTCGGTGTACTTCCTGCTGGTGTTCTTCATTTCCCTGTACCCAGGGCGTCTGCTGGACACGGTAGGGCGTTTTCTCGCACCGTTGAAGATCATCGCCCTGGCCGTGCTGGGCATCGCTGCGTTTGCCTTGCCGGCCGGTGATGTCGGTGTCGCCACCCCGGAATACGTCGCTGCACCGTTCTCCCAGGGGTTTATCAATGGTTACCTGACTATGGATACCCTCGGCGCGCTGGTATTCGGCATCGTCATCGTCAACGCGATTCGCTCCCGTGGTGTTGAGTCGCCAAAGCTGATCACTCGCTATGCGATCATTGCCGGCCTGATTGCCGGCGTGGGCCTGGCGCTGGTGTACATCAGCCTGTTCCGCCTGGGTTCGGGCAGCCACGCGGTGGCGGCGGGTGCCAGCAATGGCGCAGCCGTGCTGCACGCCTACGTGCAACACACTTTCGGCTCCCTGGGCAGCGGCTTCCTCGCCGTGCTGATCTCCCTGGCGTGCCTGGTCACCGCCGTGGGCCTGACCTGCGCTTGCGCCGAGTACTTCAGCAAAGTGCTGCCACTGTCTTACAAGACGCTGGTGGTGATCCTGGCGCTGTTCTCGCTGTTCGTGTCCAACCTGGGCCTGACCAAGCTGATTGCCTTCTCGATCCCGGTACTCACCGCGATCTACCCGCCGTGCATCGTGCTGGTGGCCCTGAGCTTCTGCAAAGACTTCTGGCAGGAGCAGGGCCGCATTGTTGGCCCGGTGATGCTGGTGTCGTTCATCTTTGGTTGCATCGACGCGCTCAAGGGCGCTGGCCTTGCCGATTGGATGCCTGCGCAGTTGGCGCACCTGCCGCTGAGCGAGCAAGGCTTGGCGTGGCTGGTGCCATCGGTGATGACGCTGGGCGTGGCGGTAGTGGTTGACCGTATGCTCGGCAAGCGTAGCGAAGCCATCGCCTGACCCGCGGTTTCACGCTGTACTGAAATGCCCCGTATCAATCGATACGGGGCATTTTTTTGTGTGTGAGACCACAACCTCTAAAGTGTGGTGCACGGTCAGTGTGGGAGCGGGCTTGCTCGCGAATGCGGTGGATCAGTAATGCAACAGGCGACTGACACACCGCATTCGCGAGCAAGCTCGCTCCCACATTTAGATCGCATTAATATCCATACACCGAGCATAAGGCCTTGCATGTCGTTCATCGAAACCAATCAAATCCACCTGCTGGCCGCCTTCTGGTTTGCCCTGTGCTGGGGTGGCTACACCCGCTATGCCAGTTGGAAAGCCCGTGACACCGCCTGCCTGGCCAGCGTGCTGCATCTGTATCGCGAAGACTGGATGCGCCGCATGCTGCTGCGCGACAACCGGATTGCCGACGCCAGTGTGATCGGTAACCTGGAGCGCAACGCCTCGTTCTTCGCTTCCAGTACGTTGATCATTCTCGCCGGTATTCTCACTGTGTTGGGCGCGTCCGAGCGGGCGGTATCCTTGCTGGCAGACATTCCCATGGTGCAGCAAGTGTCTCAGGGCATGTCCGAAATCAAGCTGCTGTGCCTGGCGCTGGTGTTCGTCTACGCGTTCTTCACGTTCAGCTGGTGCATGCGCCAATACAACTTTGCCGCCGTACTGGTGGGCTCGGCGCCGATGATCGGTGAGCGGCATGTGTCGGAGCAGGAACGCAAGGCGTTTGCCCTGCGGGCGGCGCGGGTGATTTCGATGGCGGCCAACCAGTTCAACTTTGGCCTGCGGGCGTATTACTTCGGCATGACCATGCTGGCCTGGTTTGTCAGCCCCTGGTTGTTCATGTTGATGAGCACTGGGGTGGTGCTGGTGCTGTATCGCCGCGAGTTTCATTCCGACGTACTGCAGGTGATGGTTTATACGCCGACCGATATGCCGGTGGCGGAGCCGGCTAAAGACGCAGTGTCTTAAGGCGTTAGTGCGGCTTTATTAAATTGTAGACAAAGAAAAGCCCGCTCTATAAGCGGGCTTTCTTTTTGCAGCAATGGCCAGCTATTAAGGCTTGGCAGGTGCTGTTGGAGTAGCGGTGCCGTCTTCTTTGGCTTTTTCAGCGTTCGCATCAGCCTGAGCTTTGGCAGCATCGGCGTTTTCTTTTGCAGCGTCGTTCACTTTATCCTGTGCCTTGGCCATATCTTTCTGAGCTTGCTCAGCATGCGATTGAGCATCTTGGGCTTTGTCTTCGGATTTCTTATCGCAGGCAGCGAGACCGAGGGCAGCGGCCAACATCATGGAAATAGCTAAAGTCTTGCGCATGGGGTGTTTCTCCTTATGGATATATCTACTGGCCTTTCGAGCTTAGACGGCCAGCATTAGTTCCTTTTGTTTCAAAGATATATAAAACGCCGTCACCCAGGAACTTTTGCGCCCACACCCGCACCGTGAAAACCCACACTAATAAGAGTCTGCACACATGACCGAAAATCCCCTGTTAGAGCGTGCCACGCGCTTTGTGTCGGCCCTGCGCCATTGCCAGGTGCTGGGCATTATCGTGCATGCCGCCAGCAATGAAGGCATGACGCTGGCCCTGCCTTACGGCCCGCATATCGTCGGTGACCCCCAGACCGGCGTGATTCACGGCGGTGCACTCACCTCCTTGATGGACACCGCCTGCGGCATGGCCACGCTGTGCGTGCTGCCGGAGTTCGAGGTGTGCCCGACCCTGGATTTGCGCGTCGACTACATGCATCCCGCCGAGCCGCATAAGCCGGTGTATGGCTTTGCACAGTGCTACCGGGTGACCACCGACGTGATCTTCACCCGCGGCTTTGCCTACCAGGATGATCCCCAACAGCCCATCGCCCATGTGGTGGGCACCTTCATGCGCATGGGCAAGCGCCTCAAAGGCACGCAAGGACTCGGCAATTCGATCAAGGGAGAACAGGCATGACGCACCGATTCAAGACCCGTCTCGAACAGGCCCATGAGCGCGGTGACTATGAGGCGCTGCTCAACCTGGTGCCCTACGCCAAGCTGATCGGCATTGAATGCTCAAGGCTGGGGGATGAACTGCTGTTTCGCCTGCCGGCCAACAAGGACAACATTGGTAACCCGATATTGCCGGCGCTGCACGGTGGCGTGATCGCAGGTTTTATGGAGCTGTCGGCGGCGTTACATTTGCTGGTATTTACCGGCGCGCCGGGCTTGCCGAAAATCATCGATTTTTCCCTCGATTACCTGCGCACCGGGCAGTTTCGTGACACCTACGCCAAATGCCAGGTGTGGCGCCAAGGCCGACGGGTGGCGAATGTGGCGATCACCGCCTGGCAAAGCACCGCAGCCGAGCCGATTGCCACCGCCCGCGCACATTTCAAAATTGAGGAATTGGTGCGCCCTTGAAATTCTGGTCTTAGCCCCCAACTTTGATGACAACCCGCCGCCAACCCTTTCGGGCGCGGCCACTGCCATCCAATTGGAGTTTGATGACCATGAGTGTGGAAACTCAAAAGGAAACCCTGGGCTTCCAGACCGAGGTGAAGCAACTGCTGCACCTCATGATCCATTCGCTGTATTCCAACAAGGAAATCTTCCTTCGCGAATTGATCTCGAACGCCTCTGACGCTGTCGACAAATTACGTTTCGAAGCCCTCTCCAAGCCTGAGTTGCTGGAAGGTGGCGCCGAACTGAAAATCCGTGTGAGCTTCGACAAGGACGCCAAGACCGTCACCCTCGAAGACAACGGCATCGGCATGAGCCGTGAAGACGCGATTACCCATCTGGGTACCATCGCCAAATCCGGCACCGCAGACTTCATGAAGAACCTGTCGGGCGACCAGAAGAAAGATTCGCACCTGATCGGCCAGTTCGGCGTGGGCTTCTACTCGGCCTTCATCGTCGCCGACAAGGTTGAAGTGTTCAGCCGCCGTGCCGGCCTTGACGCCAGCGAAGGCGTGCACTGGGCCTCCAAAGGTGAGGGCGAGTTCGAAATCGCCACTATCGACAAGGCTGATCGTGGCACGCGTATCGTGCTGCATCTCAAAGCTGCTGAAGATGAATTCGCCGACGGCTACCGCCTGCGCAATATCATCAAGAAATACTCCGACCACATCGCTTTGCCGATCGAACTGCCGAAAGAACAAGCGGCTGTCGAGGGTGAAGAAAAACCTGCCCAGGAATGGGAGGTGGTCAACCGTGCCAGCGCCTTGTGGACCCGCCCTCGTACCGAAGTCAAAGACGAGGAATACCAGGAGTTCTACAAGCACATCGCGCACGACTACGAGAACCCGCTGAGCTGGAGCCACAACAAGGTCGAAGGCAAGCTCGAATACAGCTCGCTGCTCTACGTCCCGGCCCGCGCTCCGTTCGACCTGTACCAGCGTGAAGCGCCAAAAGGCCTGAAGCTGTACGTGCAGCGCGTGTTCGTGATGGACCAGGCGGAATCGTTCCTGCCGCTGTACCTGCGCTTCATCAAAGGTGTGGTCGACTCCAACGACCTGTCGCTGAACGTGTCGCGGGAAATCCTGCAGAAAGACCCGATCATCGACTCGATGAAGTCGGCGCTGACCAAGCGCGTGCTCGACATGCTGGAAAAACTGGCGAAGAACGAGCCTGAGCAATACAAGGGCTTCTGGAAAAACTTTGGCCAGGTCATGAAAGAAGGCCCGGCAGAAGATTTCGCCAACAAGGAAAAAATCGCCGGCCTGCTGCGTTTTGCCTCGACTCAGGGTGACGACGGCGAGCAGGTTGTGTCGCTGGCCGATTACCTGGCACGCGCCAAGGAAGGTCAGGACAAGATCTACTACCTGACCGGCGAAACCTACGCCCAGGTCAAGAACAGCCCGCACCTGGAAGTCTTCCGCAAGAAAGGCATCGAAGTGCTGCTGTTGACCGACCGTATCGACGAGTGGCTGATGAGCTACCTCAGCGAGTTCGACGGCAAGACCTTCGTCGACGTGGCCCGTGGTGACCTGGACCTGGGTAACCTGGACTCCGAAGAAGAGAAGAAAGAAGCCGAAGAAGTCGCCAAGGCTAAAGAAGGCCTGGTTGAGCGGATCAAGACTGCGCTGGGCGATGCCGTCAGCGAAGTGCGGGTTTCCCACCGTCTGACCGATTCCCCGGCGATTCTGGCCATCGGCGAGCAGGACCTGGGCATGCAGATGCGTCAGATCCTCGAAGCCAGCGGCCAGAAGGTGCCGGATTCCAAGCCGATCTTCGAATTCAACCCGGCTCACCCGCTGATCGAGAAACTCGATGGCGAGCAGAGCGAAGAGCGTTTCGGCGACCTGTCGCACATCCTCTTCGACCAGGCAGCCCTGGCCGCCGGTGACAGCCTCAAAGACCCGGCTGCTTACGTGCGCCGGCTGAACAAGCTGTTGGTTGAACTGTCGGTTTAACACCGTTGTAGAAAAACCCGCTTCGGCGGGTTTTTTCGTTCTAACGCACCTCAACTGGAGTAAATGATGAGCCAAGTCACTGTACGTTCCGTGGTCTATCAGATTGATGGCCAGTCTTATGAAAGCCGCCTGGCATTCGACGCCAGCCACAACGGCCCGCTGCCGGGCCTGCTGATGGCGCCGAACTGGATGGGTGTGAGTGCGGGTGCCGAGGAAATCGCCAAGAGCGTGGCCAGCAAAGGTTACGTGGTGTTGATCGCAGACCTGTACGGGCAAACCGTACGCCCGTCGAATGGCGATGAAGCCGGTGCCGCAATGATGCCGTTGAAGAATGACAACCCTGTACTGCTCAAGCGTATGCAGGCGGCCTTTGAGCAATTGCAGAGCCAGACCGAAGCGGCGGTTGATACTTCGAAGCTGGCGACCTTCGGTTTCTGCTTTGGCGGTTTCTGCTCGCTGGAGCTGGCACGTACTGGTGCGCCGTTGAAGGCCGCCGTATCGTTCCACGGCACCATCGACACACAAAACCCGGCCGGTGCCAAGCACGTCAAGGGTTCGGTGCTGGTGCTGCACGGCGCGTCCGATCCATTGGTCCCGAAAGAGCAACTGCCGGCGTTTGAGCAGGAAATGAACGCCGCCGGTGTGGATTGGCAGTTGCTGAGCTACGGCGGCGCAGTGCATTCCTTCACCGACCCGCATGCCAATGTACCGGGCAAGATGATGTACGACGCGAAAACGGCCAAGCGTGCGTTCCAGTCGATGCATAACTTGCTGGATGAAGTGTTCAAATAGCCCCACTGATCGTTCCCACGCTCTGCGTGGGAATGCCTCGCTGGACGCTCTGCGTCCGCTCTTGGTGACGCGGAGCGTCACGGGCTGCATTCCCACGCAGAGCGTGGGAACGATCATCTCACCGGCAACTCGATTCTTTCCGACTCCCCCGGCACCGTCGGCCAATCCCCAGCCGCCCAGCGCTGCCTGGCCTGTTCAATCACCGCCGAGTCGCTGGCGACAAAATTCCAATTGATCCGCCGTGGCCCATCCAGCGGCGCGCCGCCGAACACCACCATGTGGCAATCGCTTTCGGCAAACAAGGTCATTTCCAGCCCGCCTGGCAACACCACCAGGCTATGCGCCTCCACTGTCTCACCCTCCAACTGCACCTCGCCGTCCAGCACATACACCGCGCGTTCATCATGCTCATCCGGGATCAGCAAGGTGGTGGCCGTTTGCATCTGTACCTCGGCATACAACGTAGGCGACAGCACCGGCACCGGCGATTTAAGGCAGAAGCCTGAGCCTGCAATCAGGCGAATCTGCACGCCAAGGTTATCGCTCACCGGCAGGCTTGCCGCCGCATGATGGCTGTAGTGGCCCGGCCCGGTCTCGTGGTCCTTGGGCGAGGCCAGCCACACTTGCAGGCCGTGCAGGCTGAAACCACTGGCCTTGAGGGCTTCGGGCGTGCGCTCGACGTGGGCAATTGCGCTGCCGGCGGTCATCCAGCTGACGTCGCCGGCTTGCACCACCTGGTCCGAGCCCAGGCTGTCCTTGTGTTGCAGGGCGCCTTCAAACAGATAGGTGAGGGTGGATAGCCCGATATGCGGGTGTTGGCGGATATTCATGCCAGTACCGGGCGCATAGCGGGTCGACAACATATGGTCGAAAAATACAAAAGGCCCGACGCTGCGGCATTCGCGTGACGGCAGAGGTCGCAGGATCGGCTGGCCTTCGACGTCTTCGGCGCGCGGGCGGATCAAGGTAAGGGTGGTCATGGGGCGTCCCTGTCTGAGCGGGTTAGATAGCCTGAGCATAACCCGCTCGACGGGAGGTTGGCGCTATTGGCTGAAAGCGCCTTCGGCGAGCTTGGTCTCGATGCTGACTTCGGCGGTGGTCATCAGCTTGTGTACCGGGCACTTATCGGCGACGCGATGCAGCTCTTCGCGCTGTGCGTCGGTGAGTACGCCCTTGAGCGTCAGCTTGACGTTGAGCTTGTATTTGCCTTTTTGCTCCTCGGTGCTGTCGTGGGTGACTTCCACGGTGACGCCGGTAAGCGGAATGTTTTTTTTCTGCGCGTAGAGCTTGACGGTCAGCGCCTTGCACGAGGCCAGGGCGGCGTCGAAATAGTCGTGGGGCGAGGGCGCCGAGTCGTCACCGCCCAGGCTCTTTGGCAGGTCGGTGAACAGTTCGTGATTGTTGATGTTCACGCTATGGCGGAAGTTATCGTGGTTCAGGGTATTGACGGTAACAGGCATGGCAAACCTCACAAGGGCAGGAAAAGGTCATGCAGTTATAGAGCATGCTGGCACTTCAGTGTTCCGCGTTTTTTCCAATGGCTGCTCGCGCGATTGCAATGCGCGTTGATATCGCGTTTTCGTCTTACGCAAACTGAGTAAAGGGCCGATACCTTTGAGGAGACCTGCTGCAGGTGGATGCAGCGCATTAGGAAGGAATCCTGGCATGAGTATCCGTAGTTTGAATATCGCCCCGCGCGCGGGTTTAGGCTTTGGTGTGCTGGCGTTGATGGTGTTTGCCTTGGGCGGCTTCGCTCTGCTGCAGATGGCCAATATGCGCCAGCAGTCCGATCAGGTGGAGAACAACTGGCTGCCCAGCGTGATGGCGGTGGGGGAGATGAGCCAGGACCTGCTGCGGGTGCGCGCGCTCACCTTGCGCCTGCTGGTCAATCGTGACCCGCAGGCGCTGGCGCAAAACGAACAGAAACTCACCGACCTGAAAAACGGCTTGCACCAGGCGCAGGCGCTCTATGAAGGGCTGATCGTGCTGCCCGAAGAGCGTGCCCTGTTTGATCGCTTCAAGAACCAGGAGCAGCAATACCTGCAACGCCAGGAGCAGGTGATGGGGTTTTCCAAGGCCAATCAGCTGGAGGACGCGATCAGGATCGTCAACGGTGAGATGAATCAACTGGCCGATGAGATGGCCACGACCTTGCACGACCTGGTGGCCTTGAACAAGGCCAGTGCCAACCAGGCCGCGAACCTGGCGCAGAGCGTGTTCACGCAATCGCGTACGTGGGTGGTCGGCATGATCGTGCTCACGGCATTGATCACCATTGGCCTGGCGGTCTGGCTGACCCGCAGCATCGTGCTGCCATTGGCGCAGTCGCTGAAAGTCGCTCAGGGCGTGGCGGGCGGCGACCTCACCGGTGAGATCAACGTCACCGGCAACGATGAGCCCGCGCGCTTGCAGCAGGCGCTCAAGGGCATGCAGGAGAACCTGCGCGACACCATCCGACGGATTGCCGAGTCTTCGAACCAATTGGCTTCGGCTTCTGAAGAGCTCAGTTGCGTGACTGAAGACGCGACCCGTGGCTTGCACCAGCAGAACCAGGAAATCGAACAGGCCGCCACGGCGGTCAACCAGATGACCGCAGCGGTGGAGGAGGTGGCGAGCAATGCGGTGGCCACGTCACAGGCGTCCCGCGAGTCTGATCGTATTGCCCAGCATGGGCGCGAGCAGGTGCATCAGACGGTGGTGTCGATCGAAGCGCTGGCCGATGACGTCACCTCCAACGCGACCCAGGTTGAGGACTTGGCGCAGAAGGTCTATGGCATCAGCAAGGTGTTGGATGTGATTCGCTCGATTGCCGAGCAGACCAACTTGCTGGCGCTCAATGCCGCGATCGAAGCGGCGCGGGCTGGGGATGCGGGGCGAGGGTTTGCGGTGGTAGCGGATGAGGTGCGGGCCTTGGCCCATCGCACGCAGCAGTCGACCCAGGAAATCGAGTTGATGATCAGCGGGATTCAGCAGGGCACGGATCAAGCCGTCAGTTCAATGCAGCAGAGCAATACGCGCGCGCGCTCTACGCTGGATATTGCCAAGTCGGCGGGCACGGCGTTGGAGGAGATTGCGTCGGCCTTTACCTTAATCAATGAGCGCAACCTGGTGATTGCCAGCGCCTCGGAGCAGCAGGCGGCGGTGGCGCGTGAGGTGGATCGCAACTTGATGAATATTCGCGATCTGGCGCATCAGACGTCGACGGGCGCTAACCAGACCAGTGCGGCGAGCCAGGAGTTGTCGCGGTTGGCTGTGGACCTGAATACCATGGTGGCGCGGTTTTCGGTGTAGGGCGTGAGACCGAGTTGGCCCTTTCGCGAGCAAGCCCGCTCCCACAGGTGAATGCATTCCAAATGTGGGAGCAGCGGTGCGACGATTCGACTTGCTCGCGAAGCAGGCGGCTCGGTCTCATTCCATTGCCCACAAAAAAGCCCCGAACCAGTCGGGGCTTTTTCAGGTGATCAACCTGCAGGGCTTACTTGCCCTGCCAGCGTTTCAGTACCAGGGTGGCGTTGGTGCCACCGAAGCCGAAGCTGTTGCTCATCACGGTGTCGATTTTTGCGTTTTCAACGGTCTTGGTCAGGATCGGCATATCGGCGACGACCGGGTCGATCTCGTCGATGTTGGCCGAGCCGGCCATGAAGTTGCCTTCCATCATCAGCAGGCAGTAGATCGCTTCGTGAACGCCGGCGGCGCCCAGGGAGTGACCCGACAGGCTCTTGGTGGAGCTGATGGCCGGAGCCTTGTCGCCGAACACCGCACGCACACCTTCCATTTCCTTGGCATCGCCGACCGGAGTCGAAGTGCCGTGGGTGTTCAGGTAGTCGATTGGGGTGTCCACGGTGGACATGGCCATCTGCATGCAACGGATGGCGCCTTCGCCGCTTGGCGCAACCATGTCGTAGCCGTCGGAAGTAGCGCCGTAGCCGACGATTTCCGCGTAGATTTTTGCACCGCGGGCCAGAGCGTGTTCCAGCTCCTCGACCACCACCATGCCGCCACCGCCGGCGATGACGAAACCGTCACGCTTGGCGTCGTAGGCGCGGGAGGCCTTTTCCGGGGTTTCGTTGTACTGGGTGGACAGCGCGCCCATGGCGTCGAACAGGAACGACTGGCTCCAATGTTCTTCTTCGCCGCCGCCGGCGAAGACGATGTCTTGCTTGCCCAGCTGGATCTGCTCAACCGCAGTACCGATGCAATGAGCACTGGTGGCGCAGGCGGAGGAGATCGAGTAGTTCACGCCCTTGATCGCAAACGGTGTGGCCAGGCAGGCCGAAACGGTGCTGCCCATGGTCCGTGTTACACGGTACGGGCCAACGCGCTTCACGCCTTTTTCGCGCAGGATGTCCAGCGCTTCCATCTGGTTGAGGGTCGATGCGCCGCCGGAGCCGGCGATCAGGCCGGTGCGTACGTTCGAAACCTGGTCTTCGCTCAGGCCGGAGTCGGCGATGGCGTCTTTCATGGCCAGGTAGGCGTAGGCGGCAGCGTGGCCGACGAAGCGATAGATCTTGCGATCAATCAGTTCTTCGAGGGGCAGGTCGATGGAGCCGGAAACCTGGCTACGCAGACCCATTTCGGCATATTCCGGGTTGAAGCGGATGCCAGGGCGACTTGCACGCAGGTTAGCGGTGACGGTCTCTTTGTCATTGCCCAGGCAAGAAACAATGCCCAGACCAGTGATAACGACGCGGCGCATGCGGATAACCCTTAAAAGTTGTCAGTGGAAGTGAATACGCCGACCCGAAGGCCTTCGGCAGTATAGATCTCGCGACCGTCGACGGTGACCGAACCGTCGGCGATAGCGAGGTTCAGCTTGCCCTTGAGGACGCGCTTGATTTGAATGTTGTAGGTGACTTTCTTGGCGGTCGGCAGGACCTGGCCAAAGAACTTCACTTCGCCCGAACCCAGGGCACGGCCACGACCTGGCAGGCCTTGCCAGCCCAGGTAGAAACCGACCAGTTGCCACATGGCGTCAAGGCCCAGGCAGCCCGGCATCACAGGGTCACCTTCGAAATGGCAGGCGAAGAACCACAGATCAGGGGTGATATCCAGCTCGGCGACCAATTCACCTTTGCCGTACTTGCCACCTTCTTCGCTGATATGGGTGATGCGATCCACCATCAGCATATTCGGGGCGGGCAGTTGCGCGTTACCTGGGCCGAACAGCTCACCGCGACTGCAGCGCAGCAGGTCTTCCCGAGTAAAGGCGTTTTGTTTGGTCATGCGAGCTCCTCAATAATCCCATGCGGCAGGGCAGGGTAAATCTTCCCGAACCGAATGAAGCGTTCATGCCTCATACCGGCAGCCTACACATAGACTATTGCGTTGTAGTGAAAGTCACAGCGTCAAGGCACTCAATGTACACTTGTTCACTGAAATTTTAAACCGAGCCTGTTTATCGGCCCGTTTGGGTGCCTAAGACTGCCGCACTTTCGTCTTTCACGCCAGTCGCAGTTGGTTGATGGCGCGGCGCTATTGCACCCAGCGCTGCAGTATTTGCTGCAAATCCGTGCGTTTGAACGGCTTGGCCAGGTAATCGTTCATTCCGGCTGCCAGACAGGCTTCGCGATCACCCTGCAACGCGTTGGCCGTCAGCGCGATAATCGGCAGGTCGGCGCAGCCGGGCAGTTGGCGAATCTGGCGAGTGGCTTCGTAGCCGTCGATCAGCGGCAGGCGGCAATCCATCAGGATCGCGGTAAAAATCAGGCTCTCGGCACTGCGGATCGCCTCGGCACCATCGGTGGCCAGGCTCACTTCAAACCCCAGGCTGCGCAACATGGCTTCGACCACGGTGCGGTTGACCGGGTTGTCCTCCACCAGCAACACATGGCGTCCATCACCCGCGCTGGCCTTGCCCTCGGCGTTAAGGGCGATTGCCGGCACGCTGTGCTGGTCGATGGCCAGTGGGATTTCCAGGGTAAACACCGAACCACGGCCTTCCTGGCTCTGCGCGCGCAGCGTGCCGCCCATACGTTCGGCCAGCGTGCGGGCAATGGGCAGTCCCAGGCCGGTACCGCCGTAACGTCTTGAAATGGAACTGTCCGCCTGCTGGAACGCATCGAACATCAGCTCCAGGCGTTCGGCGGAAATCCCGATGCCGCTGTCGCGCACTGTGCAGGTGAACCACACCAGCTCATGGTCGAGGGTTTGCCAATGCGGCTCGACAGTGACGCTGCCTTGCTCGGTGAACTTGAGCGCGTTACCGATCAGGTTCACCAGGATTTGGCGGACACGGGTCGGGTCACCCTGCACGCGCAGGGCGTCCATGCCCAGCGGAATCGGCAATTCCAGGCTCAACCCGCGCTGTTGGGCGCTGTGCTGGAAGGCCTGGGCGCAACTGCTGATCAAGTCCGCGAGGTTGAAGGGGATATGTTCCAGCTCCAGCGCAGCGCGTTCGATACGGGAGAAGTCGAGGATGTCGTTGATGACCTTAAGCAGGTGCTCGGTGGACTCCGAAGCCAGCGCCGCGTACTCGGTCTGCTCCTCGGTCATCTCGGTGGTTTCCAGCAGTTGCAGCATGCCCAGCACACCGTTCATGGGCGTGCGCAGCTCGTGGCTCATCATCGCCAGGAAGTCCGACTTGGCATTGTTGGCCCGTTCGGCTTCTTCGCGGGTCTGGATCAACTGGGCCATGGCCTGGTGTTGTTCGCGGCTGGCCTGGTTAAGGCCTTCGGCGAGGTTGTTGATATGCCGCGACAAGTCGCCCAGCTCCGAGTCATCGACAATCGGCAGCGGCGTCTTGTAGTCGCCTTGCTGGATGGCTTTTACCGCGTGGCCCATGGCGCTGATCGGTTGCGACAGGCTGGCGGCCAGACGGCGTGCGAGCAGGAAGGTAAACAGCAGGGCGAATAGCGCAAGGATCCCGGCCTTGAACAGAATCTCCTGCTGGCGCTGGCTGAAGGCGTCGTTGGACATGCCGACGATCACCCGGCCCAGGTAATCGGCACGCGGCGCCTTGGGTTCGTTGAGGTTGTCCTGGAAAAAGTCATTGCCCAGCTGGATATGCTGCAAGCGAATCGGCGCCTGGAACACTTTCACCGACAGCGAGCGGTCGTGTTTTTCCGACGGTTGCTCGACGTACACCAGGATGTTCTCGGTGCTGTCCTGAATCTCCAGAAAGCGCACATGCGGGGTGGCCAGCGTGGCACGCAGCAGGCTTTCGAGCACGTCGTTGTTACCGGAAATCACCCCGTATTCGGTGGCCGGGGCCAGTTGGTTGGCGATCAACTGGCCGGTGTGGTCCAGTTCCTGGCGCAAGTCCTGGATACGCACGAAGGTAAAGAAGCTGATCAACAGCAAGGTCAGCAACAGCGCCGGGCCCAGGGTGATGAGCTGGGTGCGGGTGTTGATGTCCCAACGACGACGCAAGGTCATGGGCGTTTCTCTCCTTCGGCCAAGCGGGCGGCGACGGCGGCTTCGTCCACCTGTTCGATCCCCAGTGAGCGCGCGACCTGCGGGTTGCCCACGACTTTGAAGTGTTGCGGGTACAGGCTGCGTGGCCAGTTGGCGGGCGGATGATCCAGCAGGCGGTCGAGCACCGCCAGCCAGTCGGCCTGATCGCTGTAGGTGCTGGCCAGGCTGCCGGCCTTGACGAATCCGGCGTTGGGCCCCACCAGCGGCAGTTGCTGGGCATAGCTGCTGAGCAACAGATTCTTCACGGTTTTCGGGTTGTACAACTGCGGGTCGTCGAGGCCGAGCAGCACGTCACTGTTCTTGAGCAGGTTTTGCAGCGGGCGGCTGTCGTTGATGTTGTCCCAGCGCTGCGGCACGATCTGCAGGCCCATGGGCGCTGCATATTCGCGCAACTGCGGCAGTAGAAACTCACTGTCGGCGCCATAGAGCACACCGACGCGTTGGGCCTGCGGCAGGATGTTGGCGATCAGGCTGAGCTGGCGCGCCAGCGGCGGGTCGCTCCACAACAGGCTGATTTTTGCCGGGTGGGTGCTGCCCAGGCGCTGGCGCGCTTGCAGGCGGCTGATGCGTAACACCAGGGTCGGTGGGCCCTGGTCATCCTGCAGGCGCCAATCGAGGCCGGGCAAGTCCAGCAGGATCAGGCGTGTGCCGGGCGGTAACTGGCTCGGCGCGGGCAAGTCTTTGAGCGCGACAAAGCTCACGTGGTCTGCGGGGCGCTGCTGGGCGAGGGCTTGGGTAAAGGCCTGAACGCCGGCACCGTCTTCGGCGGCGGTCAACAGGATATCGGCGCTCCACGCTGGCGCGGTCAGCAACAGGCACACCAGCAGCAAGGCGCGGCGCCAGAGCTGAAAGATAAAGAAGGGGGTCATCCGTGACTGAGCGCCCATGTCAGAATTCCAGCTCCGCGCTGAAGTACAGGACATGGCGACTGTCGTAGTTGTTATCGGCCCAGGTGGTGGGCTGGTTATCGAGGCGTTGTTGCAACATGCCGGCCAGCTCCACATTGGCTTTGCCCAGGGCAATGCGCTTGGCAACCCGCAGGTCGACCCGTTCGAAGCGATATTGGTTGAGCGCATCGTCGCCATAGTAGAACAGCGCACTGGACCAGCCGTGGCCCCACTCGCGCAGCCAACCGGCCGAGCCGCTGTTGCGTGCGGTTTGCGCCTTGTCCAGCGGGTTGCTGGAAGCGGCGTCGACGTAAGCATAGGTCAGGCGCAGGCGGTCGGTATTGCTCATGCGCCAGTCGAACTGCGATTCGGCGCCGGTGAAGCGCGCGCTGTTGGCGTTGCTGGCAATGTATTGGTTGTTGCGCAGCGGTGAGCTGATCATCTCGGTGATTTCGTCGTAGAACAGTTTCACGTCGACATTCAACCCGAAGTCGGCAAAGAAGCCGTTGTAGCCCAGCTCTCGTGAACGCATCAACTCTTTATCGAGGTTGCCGGGGCCCCGCGTTACCACAAAATATTGCCCGGAGTTCTGCCCGTAGGCCGGGGAGCTCAAATTGGTGACGCGATAGCTCCAGTTGACGTTGTTCTCGAACATGTCCGGCGAGCGAATCGCCTCGGAATACACCGCCCGCAGGCCGTGGCGCGGGTTGATCAGGTAGTTGACCGCCACCCGTGGCGTGAGCGAGTTGCCGCTCAGGTGGGTGTCTTCGTACATGGCGCCGCCTTGCAGCAGCCAGTGCTCGCTGGCGCGCCATTCCAGGTGGCCGAACAAACGCCAGGTGGTGTCGTCGAGGGTGCCATTGAAATAGGTGTCGGAGTCGGCGCGGTCGTAACGGTAGTTCATGCCGCTGACCAGGCGCAGGCTATCGGACAGGCTCAGGGTGTCCTGGATCTCCAGGTCGTAGCGGCTTTCGCGGGTGCTTTGGTCGATGTCGCCACAGACGCTCTGGTTGGCGCCGTTGCGCCACTGGTCCAGTACCTGGTTGCCCAGCGTTTGTTCGGCGGCACTGCCGGGTGGTGCGACACCCTGGCTGTAGGTGTCCATGTGCCGCGCCAGCTGTTCGGCATAGTTGGGGTTCAACTGCCACAACCGCGTCAGCTCCGGGCTGAACGAGACCTTGGCGTCACAGGCTTTCCAGACCTGCTGGCGGTCCCATTGCTGGGCAGAGCCCTGAATGTACAAGCTGTGTTCGGGGTTGAAATCGAAGTTCCAGCGCAACGACCCGGCATAGTCCTTGGCGACGACATCGGAATTGGTGCCGCCTTCGGTAATCCCGGCAAACACCGGCATGTAGGTATAAGGACGCTGGTTGGTGCCTTCCTTGGCATCAAATTGCCAATCGAGACTCTGCTGCGCGTTCAGGGCCTGGCTCACTGCCAGGCTGAAGCGGTTGAGGCGGCGACTGTCGCGACGGTCGGCGCCGACGGCGTTGCTGTCAAAGCCATCGTCCTGCTGGCCGGACAAGGACAGGCGCAAGTCACCGGTTTCCCAGCCTACGCCCTGGCTGGCGTAGTAGTCGTTGATGCCGCGCTGGCCGCGGATGACTTTGACCCGCGAGCCGTGGCTGTTGGCCGGTGAGCGCGTAAGAATATTGACCACCGCCATCAGTGCATTGGCACCGTAGCTGACGGTGTTGGGGCCACGGAAGACCTCGATGCGCTCGATATCTTCCATGGCCACCGGAATGTCGCTCCAGTCCACGGTGGCCAGGCCCGCGCGGTACACCGAACGCCCGTCGATCAACACCTGCATGCGTCGCGCGTCACTGGCGCTGGTGCCGTGGTAGTTCACCGCCGCCTGGTTGCCGGTGGTGTAGCCGACCATCATCCCCGGCACCAGCCGCAACAGCTCGGCGATGTCGCGTGCACCACTGGCCTTGATCAGCTCGCTGTCGATCACCGTCATGCTGCCGGGCACGGCCGCGGCCGATTGCTTGAGGCGTGTGGCGGTCAACACTTGCGGCAGTGGCTGGCTGTCGAGGAACAGGTCATCAGCCAGCGCAGGTGTGCTGCACAGCAACATCAGCAACAGAGATGAGCGAGGAGGAGGGCCCAGATACACGGTGCAGCCTTGATAATTGCGGATAGCCGCCCATGTTAACTGAGGTGGGGCCATTTGCCAGTCGTGGGACTTGTAATTACTTCACACAATTGTGGCATTTTCCGACAAGCGCACGAATTGACGCGGGGGCTGGCCGCAAGCGGGTCGCCCCGTATAATGCCGCCATCGCCATGTAAGGATTAACGGATTGCATATGACTGAACAGCGCCCTATTGCGGTCCTGGGAGGCGGAAGTTTTGGTACCGCCGTGGCTAACCTGCTGGCTGAAAACGGCCACGCGGTACGCCAGTGGATGCGCGATCCCGAGCAGGCCGAGGCCATTCGCGTGCATCGGGAAAACCCCCGTTACCTTAAAGGCATCAAGATTCATCCGGCCGTGGAACCGGTCACCGACCTGTTGGCCACGCTGACCGACTGCGACCTGTGCTTCGTCGCACTGCCTTCCAGCGCCTTGCGCTCGGTGCTGGCGCCCCACGCCGAACGCCTGGCCGGCAAGCTGTTGGTCAGCCTGACTAAAGGCATTGAGGCGCACACCTTCAAGCTGATGAGCGAGATCCTTGCCGAGATCGCCCCGCAGGCGCGCATCGGTGTGCTGTCCGGGCCGAACCTGGCACGGGAAGTCGCCGAGCACGCGCTGACCGCCACAGTGGTTGCCAGCGAAGACGAAGCACTCTGCGAGCGCGTCCAGGCTGTGCTGCATGGCCGCACCTTTCGCGTCTACGCCAGTGGCGACCGTTTTGGCGTCGAGCTGGGCGGGGCGCTGAAAAACGTCTACGCGATCATCGCCGGCATGGCCGTGGCACTGGGCATGGGCGAGAACACCAAGAGCATGCTGATCACCCGCGCGCTGGCGGAAATGACCCGCTTTGCCGTGAACCAGGGCGCCAACCCGATGACCTTCCTGGGGCTGGCGGGCGTGGGCGACTTGATCGTCACCTGCTCGTCGCCCAAAAGCCGCAACTATCAAGTCGGTTTCGCCCTCGGCCAGGGCCTGAGCCTGGAAGACGCGGTCACGCGCCTGGGCGAAGTCGCCGAAGGCGTCAACACCCTCAAGGTGTTGAAGGCCAAGGCCCAGGAAGTCGGTGTGTACATGCCGCTGGTCGCCGGGCTGCACGCGATCCTGTTTGAAGGGCGCACCTTGAACCAGGTGATCGAGCTGCTGATGCGCGCCGAGCCGAAAACCGACGTCGACTTTATTTCCACCAGCGGTTTCAACTGAGGAACGCGCACATGAACGATCCGAAAGACAGCCCAAAATACGAGTCCATCCTGCTGCGCGTCCTGTGGATGCTGGTGTTTGCCCTGGTGTGGCAAGTGGCGCAGTTCCTGCTCGGTGCGCTGGTGGTGGTGCAGCTGATTTATCGCCTGATCTACGGCGCGCCGAACCTGGGCCTGATGAACGTTGGCGACAGCCTCAGCCAGTTCCTGGCGCAGATCGGCCGTTTCGGCAGCTTTCACACCGAGCAGAAACCCTGGCCGTTTGCCGATTGGCCAACCCCGCGCGCACCCGAAGGCGAAGCCGCCCACAGCGTGCCACCCGCGCCGCACCCGGCGCGTGATGAGGAGCCAAAGCTGTGAAGCTATGGATTTTGCGTCACGGTGAAGCCGAAGGGCATGCGCGCACCGACGCCGAACGCAACCTCACCGAGCATGGCCGTGGCGAAGTGTTGCGCAGTGCCGCGCACCTGATTGGCCAGCCTATCAGTGCCATCCTTGCAAGCCCCTATGTGCGGGCGCAGCAGACGGCGCATCTGGTGCGTGATGCATTGGGTTTTGAACCGCAGGTCCGCACCGTGCGGTGGCTGACGCCCGACGGCAACCCGCTGCAAGTGCTGGAGAAGCTCGACACCGATGACAACGTGCTGCTGGTCAGCCACCAACCCTTGGTGGGCAGCCTGATCAGCTTTTTGCAGCATGGCCATCAGCGTCAGCCGGAGCCGATGCACACCGCCAGCCTGGCGGAACTGGAAGGCGATTTTCCGCTGGCGGGGCTGATGAGCCTGGTCAGCGTAAAAAACCCATAAGCTGGATCGCTTCTTTTTGTGTGCTATATAGTCAACCAAGCAAGTGCTTGGTTGGCTATCATCGGATCACAAAGGAGCGCGTCCCATGCCTGTCGCTTTTCGTTTGCCGTTGCAGGTCTTCTTCGAACGTGAAGCGCGACACCCGCGCAAACCCTTTCTGGTGCAACCCATCGGCGGAGGCGAGGTGCAGACGCTCACCTGGGGCGATGTCGGCCACCAGGCCCGTTGCGCCGCGCATTGGCTGCGCGCCCGGGCATTGCCCCAGGGCTCGCACATTGCCCTGATCTCGAAAAACTGCGCGCACTGGATCATTGCCGACCTGGCGATCTGGATGGCCGGGCATGTGTCGGTGCCGTTGTACCCCAACCTAACGGCGGACTCCGTCAATCACGTGCTCACGCATTCGGAGGCGGTGCTGGTATTAATCGGCAAGCTGGATGACTGGCCTGCGATGGCGCCGGGGATTCCCGCCGGTTTGCCGACCATCAGCCTGCCGTTGTGCCCAGCGGGTGAGTTTGATTTCAGTTGGGCAGACCTGCAAGGCTGTTCGCCGATCCAGGACAACCCTCTGCCAGAGGCCGCGAGCCTGGCCACTATTGTTTACACCTCCGGCACCACCGGCTTGCCCAAGGGCGTGATGCAAACCTTCGGTGCCCTGGGGTTTGCCGCCACGCGCGGCACGCAGATATTTGGCTTGGGCGAGGATGACCGGCTGCTGTCCTACCTGCCGCTGTGCCATGTGGCAGAGCGCATGTTTGTCGAGCTGGCGGCGATCTATACCGGGCAAACGGTGTTTTTCGCCGAAAGCCTCGACACCTTCCTGACCGACCTGCGCCGGGCGCGCCCCACGGCCTTGTTCGGCGTACCGCGTATCTGGACCAAGTTCCAGATGGGCGTCTACGCCAAAATCCCGGAAAAACGCCTCGATACCCTGTTGCGCCTGCCTCTTATCGGCAAGCGCGTCGGCCACAAAGTGTTGGTCGGGCTGGGCCTGGATGCGCTACGCATCGCGCTGTCCGGCGCAGCGCCGGTGCCCGAGGCGCTGTTGCGCTGGTATCAACGCCTGGGCCTGGACGTGCTGGAGGTGTATGGCATGACCGAAAGCTGCGGCTATTCCCACGTATGCCGCCCTGGCCAGCAAACGCTCGGCTGGATCGGCCTGCCATGCCCTGGCGTCGAAGTGCGCATCGACCCGGCGGGCGAAGTGCAGGTGCGCAGCGGCGCTACAATGCTCGGCTACTTCAAGGACCCGCAGAAAACCGCCGAAACCCTCACCGAGGATGGCTTCCTGCGCACCGGTGACAAGGGCGAGCAGGACGCCGATGGGCGCCTGCGCCTGACCGGACGGCTCAAGGAGATCTTCAAGACCAGCAAGGGCAAGTACGTGGCCCCGGTGCCGATCGAAAACCGCCTGGCTGAACATGCACGCATCGAACAAGTCTGTGTGGTTGGCGATGGCCTGTTGGCGCCGATGGGCTTGTGCGTGCTGTCGGCCGGCAGCCAGGACCGGCAGGCGCTGCGCAGCAGCCTGGAGCGCTGGCTGGAACAGGTCAACGGCGCGCTGGACAAGCACGAGCGCTTGCGCCAACTGGTGGTGGTCAAAGACAGTTGGGCGGTGGAAAACGGCTTTCTGACGCCGACCTTGAAGATAAAACGCAACGTGATCGAGTCGACTTACGGTGCACAATTTTCGCCCTGGAGCGAACGCAGCGAAACCATTGTGTGGCAGGATTAGGGTCGTAATAAAACCAATAAGGACAACTTCATGAGCTTGTGGCGCACCCAACCGAATATCGAGCAACTCAACGCCATCCAGAAAAACACCATCGGTGAATTGCTGGATATCCGTTTCGAAAGCTTCGACGACGAGTCGTTGACCGCAAGCATGGTGGTCGACCCTCGCACCCACCAGCCGTACGGCCTGCTGCACGGTGGCGCGTCGGTGGTGCTGGCCGAAAGCGTCGGCTCCATGGCGGCTTACCTGTGCATTGATGCCAGCAAGTTCTATTGCGTGGGCCTTGAGGTCAACGCCAACCACTTGCGTGGTGTGCGCAGTGGGCGGGTGACCGCGGTAGCACGGGCGATTCATATCGGCCGTACCACGCAGGTGTGGGACATTCGCTTGACCAGCGACGATGGCAAGGCCAGCTGCGTGTCGCGCCTGACCATGGCCGTGGTGCCGTTGGGCGAGAACCCGCCGGCACGATAGGCGTGGCGTGAGTGTCATCATTCCTGGCGGTTACAGTCATTGCTCTGCGGCTCAAGGCTGGTGACAATTCACTTCTGTTCTTGTAGATGGATCCTGTATGTCGCAGCACGTGTTTTTTGCCCATGCCAATGGTTTTCCTTCGGCCACCTACGGCAAGTTGTTTGCCGCCCTGGCCCCGGAATACGCGGTGGTGCATTTGCCGCAGCACGGTCACGACCCCAGGTTTCCAGTGGACGACAACTGGCAGAACCTGGTGGATGAGCTGATCCACCATTTGGAACAGCAACCGGAGCCGGTGTGGGGCGTGGGCCATTCCTTGGGCGGTGTGCTGCACTTGCATGCGGCCATGCGCTGCCCGCAGCTGTACCGTGGCGTGGTAATGCTTGATTCGCCGGTGTTGACCCGCGCTGACCGCTGGGTGATTCGCGCCGCCAAACGTTTTGGCTTTATCGACCGCCTGACCCCCGCCGGGCGCACCTTGGGTCGGCGTGAAGAATTCAGCGACCTGGCTGCCGCACGCAGCTACTTCGCCGGCAAGACGCTGTTTCGCGGCTTCGACCCGGAGTGCTTTGACGCGTACTTGCAACACGGCTTGCAACAGGTGGGCGATCGCCTGCGCTTGCGCTTTGACCCGGCCACCGAGATCAGTATCTACCGAGGCGTGCCCCACACCAGCCCAGGTCAGGTTCGCCAACTGAAAGTGCCACTGGCGGTGGTGCGCGGGCGCCAGAGCCGGGTGGTGATGCGTCACCATGCCAGTGGTGTCGACCGCCTGCCCATGGGCGAAATGCTCACCATGCCGGGCGGCCATATGTTCCCTCTTGAACGCCCTCAGGACACCGCGACCTTGATCAAGAACTTGTTTTCCCGCTGGCAAGCCCGCGAGCGCAGTTGCGCATGAGCAACCCGGTCGAAGAAGTACGCCTGAGCCTGCCGCATATAGAATTGGCCGCGCATCTGTTCGGGCCCGAAGACGGCCTGCCGGTGATCGCCCTGCATGGCTGGCTGGACAACGCCAACAGCTTTGCACGGCTGGCGCCCAAGCTTACGGGCCTGCGCATCGTTGCGCTGGACATGGCCGGGCATGGGCACTCAGCCCATCGGCCGGCCGGGGCCGGTTATGCCTTGTGGGATTACGTGTTCGATGTGCTGCAAGTGACTGAACAACTGGGCTTGAAACGTTTTGCATTACTTGGCCATTCCCTCGGCGCCATCGTTTCCCTGGTGTTGGCCGGGGCGCTGCCGGAACGCGTCACGCACCTGGGGTTGATCGACGGCGTGATCCCACCGACCGCCGCTGGCGAGAACGCTGCCGAGCGCCTCGGCATGGCCTTGCAGGCGCAATTGAGCCTGCAAGACAAGCGCAAACCGGTCTACAGCACCTTGGATCGGGCCGTTGAAGCGCGCATGAAAGGCGTGGTGGCGGTCAGCCGTGAAGCCGCTGAACTGCTGGCCCAGCGCGGTTTGATGCCCGTGCCGGGCGGCTATACCTGGCGCACCGATGCGCGCTTGACCCTGGCATCGCCGATGCGCCTGACCGATGAGCAGGCGATGGCTTTCGTGAAGCGCGTAGGTTGCCCTACACAATTGGTGGTCGCGGCTGACGGCATGCTGGCGAAACATTCCGAATTGCTTTCTCAGCTACCCTTTACGGTGAACACGCTGCCGGGCGGCCATCATTTACACCTGAATGATGAGCCCGGTGCGATCCTTGTTGCAGACTGTTTCAATCGGTTCTTCTCCACGCCTTGACTTGGCGGGGTCAACTGCCGAGGCTGGGCGGATTGAAAGGGAGTCAACCATGAACGTTATGAATACCGCTGCGACCACTAATGGCCAGGGCTCAACCATCCGATGAGCCTGCGTAAAGGATGTCTCCGTGCCCTTGGGCTGTGCTGTTTGAGCCCTATGGTGTTCGCCGCCGACGTGCCGGGCAGCCAGGATCTACCGGCCGTGGCCCGTCAGGTCGATGCGCAAATCGTCGATTACCGCCCCGCTGAAGAAAAAGAACGCATCTACCCCATGGGCGCGATCCGCAAGATCAGCGGCCAGCTGCGCTACGAAGGCCAGGCCACGGCACGCGGCCAAACCACGGCCATCACCTATGAACTGCCTGCCGAGCACACGTCCAGCGCGGCGTTTACCGCGACGCGCGAAGCGCTGCAGGCCAAGGGCGCGCAGCTGTTGTTCTGGTGCCAGGCACGTGATTGCGGGGAGAGCAGCCTGTGGGCCAATGAAGTGTTCGGCAATGCCAAGCTGGTCGGCGCCGACGGCCAGCAGGAATACCTGCTGCTGCGCCTGGCCGCCCCGCAAGGCAATTCGTTGGTGGCGCTGTACGGCATCACCCGTGGCAACCGCCGTGCTTATCTGCATGTGGAGCAACTGGACGCCAGTGCGCCGTTGGGTGACTTGCTGCCCACGTCGGCGACCTTGCTGCGCGAGCTTAAAAGCACTGGCGAGCTGGACTTTCCGGCACTCGGCAGCGCCCCTGACGCCACCTGGCTGACCTTGATTTCCCGTGGCTTGAACCTCGACGCCACCTTGCGCGTGAGCCTTACCGGGCCGACCGCCGAAGCCTGGCGCCAGGGCCTGATCGACAGCGGCGTGCGTGCCGCCCGCCTGGAAACCGGCAGCGGTGACGCTAAGGGTTTGCACCTGCATCTGATACGCTGACCGTTATCAAGGCGAACGGACCCGCGCCGTTCGCCTAAGCTCTCTTCCTACAGCCTTATTCTCGAGAAACCCGATGCTCAATAACGATCGCCTACTGGTGCAAATCCTGCTGCTGGTGTTGTTTGGTGCCAGCTTCTGGGTGATGGCGCCGTTCTGGTCGGCGCTGTTCTGGGGCGCGGTGCTGGCGTTTGCCAGTTGGCCGCTGATGCGTTTGCTCACGCGCTGGCTGGGTGGCCGCGAATCCCTGGCGGCGGGCATCCTCACCTTGGGCTGGATGTTGCTGGTGGCGGTGCCGCTGGTGTGGCTGGGGTTCAACCTGGCCGACCATGTGCGCGATGCGGTGGGCTTGATCAAGGATATCCAGGTTGACGGCTTGCCCGCGGCGCCGACCTGGCTGGGTTCGATCCCGTTTGTCGGCGAGCGCCTGGTAGCGACCTGGGACAGCATCGACCAACAGGGCGCGGCGTTGATGGTCAGCATCAAGCCGTACCTGGGGCAGGTGGGTAACTGGCTGTTGGCGCGCAGCGCGCAAATTGGCGGCGGTATTCTCGAACTGACCCTGAGCCTGGTGTTCGTGTTCTTCTTTTATCGGGATGGGCCGCGGCTGGCGGTGTTTGTGCATCGTCTGTTGGAGCGCCTGATCGGCGAGCGTGCCGGTTACTACATCGAGCTGGTGGCTGGCACTGTGCAACGCGTGGTCAACGGCGTGATTGGTACGGCGGCGGCCCAGGCCCTGCTGGCGCTGATCGGCTTCCTGATTGCAGGTGTGCCGGGCGCGCTGGTGCTGGGCATCGTCACCTTCCTGCTCAGCCTGATCCCCATGGGCCCGCCGCTGGTGTGGATCCCCGCCACGGCTTGGCTGGCATGGAAGGGCGACTACACCTATGCGGTGTTCCTCGGTGTATGGGGCACGTTCATCATCAGTGGCGTGGACAACGTGCTCAAACCGTACCTGATCAGCCGAGGCGGCAACCTGCCGCTGGTGATCGTGCTGTTGGGCGTGTTTGGCGGCTTGATCGCCTTCGGTTTTATTGGTTTGTTTATCGGCCCGACCTTGTTGGCGGTGGCCTACAGCCTGCTGACGGATTGGAGTGCGACCCAGGCGCAGGAACGTCGCGAAGACAAAGCCCTTTAAGCTCTCGGCAACCACATCACGGCGGTTAAGCCGCCGCCTGGGGTTTCCTCCAGGCTGAGGTGGCCGCCAAGGCGTTCCACGGCTTCCTTGGAAATCGTCATGCCCAGGCCGACGCCGCCGGAGTTGCGGTTGCGCGAGCCTTCAAGGCGAAAGAACGGCTCGAACACCGCCTCGCGTTTATCGGCTGCAATCCCAGGCCCGTGGTCGATCACGCGGATCACCAGGGCGCCACGGCTGTCCGCCAACTCAATACGCGCCGTGCCGGCATACCGCAGGGCGTTGTCGATCAAGTTGTTGAGGCACGAACGCAGCGCCATCGGTTGCACCTGCAACGGTACGCACGAGCCGGAAAACTGTACGTCCGAGCCTTGGTCCTGGGCGTTTTCGCTGAGGGACTCGACCAGCGCCTGCACATCGAGCCAGTGCCGGGTCTCGCTGGTGCGTTGTTCGTGCAGGTAGCTCAAGGTGGCGTCGAGCATGCCGATCATGTCGTCCAGGTCCTGGCGCATCTGGCCTTGCAGCTTGGTGTCTTCGATCTGCTCCAGGCGCAGCTTGAGGCGTGACAGCGGCGTGCGCAGGTCATGGGAGACGGCGCCGAGCATGCGCGCGCGCTGGCTGACTTGTTCGCGGATACGCTTTTGCATCAGGTTGAAGGTCGATGCAGCCTGGCGGGCTTCCCGTGGCCCGGACTCGTCGAGCGGCGGGCTGTCGAGGTCAAGGCTCAAGCGTTCGGCCGCTGCGCTCAGGCGCTGGATCGGCCGGCTCAGCAGTTTGGCGCCGTACCAGGCGGCGATGATCAGCGAGATAAACTGAAAGGTCAGCGGCACCACGGGGCCGCCGTACCAAGGCCGATGATGGCGGGCCAAAGGCTTCATCGTGCCGTCGGGTTGCTCGACGAAGGTTTCCTGGGGCGGCGGTGGTGGTGGGCCGTAGTGGCGGAACCAGAAGATCGCCAGTACATGAGCGAGCACAATGGCCACCAGCAATACGCCGAACAGCCTGCCAAACAGCGTATTGAAGGTGGCGCGCATCAACCGATATCCCGGGCGTCGAACAGGTAACCTTCGCCACGCACGGTTTTGATCAGTTGCGGTGCTTTCGGGTCATCCCCAAGCTTCTGGCGCAGGCGCGATACAAGCAGATCGATGCTGCGGTCGAAGGCTTCGATGGAGCGGCCACGGGCAGCATCCAGCAATTGTTCGCGGCTCAGCACACGGCGCGGGCGCTCGATAAACACCCACAGCAAGCGAAATTCCGCGTTGGACAGCGGCACTACCAGGCCATCATCGGCCACCAATTGGCGCAATACGCTGTTGAGGCGCCAGTTGTCGAAACGGATGTTGGCGCGTTGCTCGGTGCGGTCATCGCGCACCCGGCGCAGGATGGTCTGGATACGCGCCACCAGCTCGCGCGGCTCGAACGGCTTGGACATATAGTCATCGGCGCCCAGTTCCAGGCCGATGATGCGGTCGGTGGGTTCGCAGCGCGCCGTGAGCATCAAAATCGGGATGTCCGACTCAGTGCGCAACCAGCGGCACAGCGACAGGCCATCTTCGCCCGGCAGCATCAGGTCAAGCACCACCACATCAAAGGTTTCGGCTTGCATGGCGGTGCGCATGGCCGTGCCGTCGGTGACGCCGGTGGCGAGAATATTGAAGCGGGCCAGGTAGTCGATCAGCAGTTCGCGGATCGGCAGGTCGTCATCGACGATCAGCGCGCGGGTGTTCCACCGCTTGTCTTCGGCGATCGCCGCGCCTTTTGGCTCTTCGTTTACAGAGACGGTAGGGGTATGCATAGTGCGATCATCTGCCTGGGTTGTTACGGTGAGCATAGGCGCCCAACTCCATGCCTGGAAGTGCTGGGCGAGCGGTCATGTGCGCGAGGCTAGCCGCGGGGCGTGTTGAGGGCATGTCGGGAATGTATCAGTCTTGACACAATTGCTCGAAATCCTTGGTTCTGCGCGCCTGATCAGCATTTTACCGATCATCGGATCCCGTAACGGCGCTGCTTGCGCTACAATCCGCGCCGATTTCGACTTGCCTGAGAGCCCATTCCAATGTCCGTCTGCCAGACTCCTATCATCGTCGCCCTGGATTACCCCACTCGTGACGCCGCACTGAAGCTGGCTGACCAGTTGGACCCCACGCTTTGCCGGGTCAAGGTCGGCAAGGAACTGTTCACCAGTTGCGCCGCCGAAATTGTCGGCACCCTGCGCGACAAAGGCTTCGAAGTGTTCCTCGACCTGAAATTCCACGACATCCCCAACACCACCGCGATGGCGGTTAAAGCTGCCGCCGAAATGGGCGTGTGGATGGTCAATGTGCATTGCTCTGGCGGCCTGCGCATGATGAACGCCTGCCGCGAAGTGCTCGAGCAGCGCAGCGGCCCGAAACCCTTGCTGATCGGTGTGACCGTGCTCACCAGCATGGAGCGCGAAGACCTGGCCGGCATCGGCCTGGACATCGAGCCGCAGGAGCAGGTACTGCGCCTGGCGGCGCTGGCGCAGAAGGCTGGCCTGGATGGCCTGGTGTGTTCGGCGCTGGAAGCCCAGGCGCTGAAAACCGCGCACCCGTCGCTGCAACTGGTGACCCCGGGGATTCGTCCGGCGGGCAGTGCCCAGGATGACCAGCGCCGTATCCTGACGCCGCGTCAGGCACTGGATGCAGGCTCGGACTACCTGGTGATCGGTCGCCCGATCAGCCAGGCGGCAGATCCGGCCAAGGCATTGGCTGCAGTCGTCGCCGAAATCGCCTGATTGTCACTGATCTAAAATGTGGGAGCGGGCTTGCTCGCGAAAGCGGAGTGTCAGTCACCTGATGTGTGTCTGATACTGCGTATTCGCGAGCAAGCCCGCTCCCACATTTGGATCAGTAGTGTGTCAGTTAACCTTGAGCACCAACTTCCCAAAGTTCTCGCCGTTGAACAGCTTCATCAACGTCTCCGGGAACGTCTCCAGCCCCTCGACAATATCTTCCTTGCTCTTGAGCTTGCCCTGGGCCATCCAGCCGGCCATCTCCTGTCCAGCAGCGGCAAAGTTCGCCGCGTGGTCCATCACCACAAACCCTTCCATGCGCGCACGATTGACCAGCAACGACAAATAGTTGGCCGGGCCTTTCACCGCTTCTTTATTGTTGTACTGGCTGATTGCGCCGCAGATCACCACCCGTGCTTTCAAGGCCAGGCGGCTGAGCACGGCGTCAAGAATATCGCCGCCAACGTTATCAAAATACACATCCACGCCTTTGGGGCATTCGCGCTTGAGGGCGGCGGGTACATCTTCGCTTTTGTAGTCGATGGCGGCGTCAAAGCCCAGTTCATCAATGAGGAACTTGCACTTGTCGGCGCCTCCGGCGATGCCTACCACGCGGCAGCCCTTGAGCTTGGCAATCTGCCCGGCAATGCTGCCCACTGCGCCAGCGGCGCCGGAGATCACCACGGTATCGCCAGCCTTGGGCGCGCCGGTATCGAGCAGGGCGAAGTAGGCGGTCATGCCGGTCATGCCCAACGCTGACAAGTAGCGCGGCAGTGGCGCCAGTGTTGGGTCGACCTTATAAAAGCCGCGCGGCTCACCCAGGAAATAGTCCTGCACACCCAGCGCGCCGTTCACGTATTCACCCACGGCGAATTTCGGGTTGTTCGAAGCGATCACCTTGCCCACGCCCAGCGCCCGCATGACTTCGCCGATGCCGACCGGTGGGATATAGGATTTGCCCTCGTTCATCCAGCCACGCATTGCCGGGTCCAGGGACAGGTATTCATTGCGCACCAGCACTTGCCCATCCGCTGGCGTGCCCACCGGCACTTCCTGGTAGGTGAAGGTCTCCCGCGTGGCCGCGCCGGCCGGGCGTTTGGCGAGCAGGAATTGGCGGTTGGTCTGGGCAGTCATGGCAGGGACTCTTTTGGAAGTGAGCTTTGAGTGATAGACCTTCAGTCGCGTGAGGGCAAGGTTAAGGGTGGGCGCGAATGCCCGCCGATAGGTCGAGCTGATAGTTGCCCTGGGCGTCTTATCACTGCGATTCATGCAACCCCAACCGGCCATATGATAGTGCTGACGCGCCCGCCGTACGCTTGGCTAGACTCGGCCCACGGCTATTTCTCGCATAGGACATCCTCAATGAGCATGACGTTTTCCGGCCAGGTCGCCCTGGTGACTGGCGCTGCCGCCGGTATTGGCCGCGCCACCGCGCTGTCATTTGCCGCAGAAGGCTTGAAAGTAGTGGTGGCCGACCTGGATGTGGCGGGTGGCGAAAGCACGGTTGCGTTAATCCAAAGCGCCGGTGGCGAAGCGCTGTTCGTGCGCTGCAATGTCACGCTGGACGCCGACGTGCAGCAATTGATGGCACAGACCATCGCCGCCTATGGGCGCCTGGACTATGCCTTCAACAACGCCGGCATCGAAATCGAGAAGGGCAAGCTGGCCGACGGCAGCCTGGATGAGTTCGATGCGATCATGGGCGTTAACGTCAAGGGCGTGTGGTTGTGCATGAAGTATCAACTCCCGCTGTTGCTGGCCCAGGGCGGCGGCGCGATCGTCAACACCGCCTCGGTCGCCGGGTTGGGCGCTGCGCCGAAGATGAGCATCTATGCGGCGTCCAAGCACGCGGTGATCGGCCTGACCAAATCGGCCGCCATCGAGTATGCGAAGAAGAAAATTCGTGTGAATGCGGTGTGCCCTGCAGTAATCGACACCGACATGTTCCGCCGTGCTTATGAAGCCGATCCACGCAAGGCCGAGTTTGCCGCCGCAATGCACCCGGTCGGACGTATTGGCAAGGTCGAGGAAATCGCCAGTGCGGTGCTGTATCTGTGCAGTGATGGGGCGGCGTTTACCACAGGGCAAGCCTTGGCGGTGGACGGTGGCGCAACGGCTATCTAGGACTCAATGCCACGCACTCTTGGAAAAGTATTGGGCTGCTGTGGGGCGTTTCCACGGCTGGCACAAGGCCTCGTCAGAATGTGTATCAGCAGGTAAATAAGTCAATAAAATCAATACTTTAATAAGTGTTTGCGACCGGCTTGTGCGAGCTTCTGTGCTTAACTGTTTGGGGTTGAATAACAGACAGTTGAAGTGAGTGGCTCATGGATTTAGGGATCGATCGACAAGCCCATGTACCGGTGGTGCAGCAAATCGTCAGCGCGGTGGCGCATTGGATACGCAAGAGCGGCGCGAGCCCCGGCACGCGCTTGCCATCCATCCGGCAACTGGCCTTCGACAATCTGCTCAGCCAGTCGAGCGTGATCGAGGCTTTCGAGCGAATGGTGGCCCAGGGCGTACTGGCGTCCAGGCAAGGCTCGGGATTTGTGGTCGCCCAGCCTCCTGTTTGCCAGGAAAGCCACTGGTATGAGGGGGCAGAACTGGGCTGGGGCGCCTATGTCGATGGCCCGCTGGGCGAGTTGAAACTGGGCTGCGGCTGGCTGCCGGACGCGTGGCGTGAAAGCGATGATTTGTGCTACGCGATACGTGAAATCAGCCGCACCGACACGGCCGGCCTCTTCAACTACAGCACGCCACTGGGGTTGCCGGCATTGCGCGAGCAACTGCTCAAGCGGCTGACCCAGAGGAAGGTGGCAACCTGCCTTGAGCGCATCCTCACCACCCATGGCGCCAGCCATGCACAGGACTTGCTGATACGCTCGCTGCTCAAGGCCGGCGACACGGTGGTGGTTGAAACGCCGGGCTACGCCAACCTCTATCGACAGTTGGAGCGCCATGGCGTCACGTTGCTGGAGGTCCCGCGTGTCGTGGGTGGCCCGGACATGCCGGTGCTTGAGCAACTGCTGCAACGGCACCGTCCCAAGTGCCTGTTCATCAACTGCCTCTACCACAACCCCACCGGCACCAGCCTGTGCCGCGCCGTGGCTGAACGGTTGCTGGAGCTTTCGCGACGCGATGGCTTCCTGATCATTGAAGAGGACGTTTATGGCGACCTGCAGCACGCCAGTTGCACGCGACTGGCGGCGTTGCCCCATGATGACCGGGTGATCTATGTATCAAGCTTTTCCAAGACCCTGAGCAGTGCCTTGCGCGTGGGCTACGTCAGTGCCAGCACGGCCATCGTTGCGCAAATGGCCAGCCTCAAGACCCTGACTGGTATCGGCACCTCGCGGTTTGCCGAAGCAGTCGTCGCCACGCTGCTGGCCAATGGCACCTATCGTAAGTGGGTGCAACGCCTGCGCAAGCGTTTGAACCTGCAAATGGCGGCAACCCTGCAGGTACTGGAGGATGAAGAGTGGGAGGTATTTGCCATGCCTGCGGGCGGCATGTTTGTGTGGGCACGCCCGGGCCTGGGCGATCATTCACGGCTGCAGGCGTGCGCGAGTCGACTCGGCGTCCTGCTCTCGAGCGGGGCGCTGTTTACTCCCCGGGGCGAACCCAGTGACTGGCTGCGCATCAATGTGGCCAATGCTGCTGATCAGCGCGCGTTGGCGTTGTTCCGCGCCATGGGGCCTGCCAGATCGACCTCGACCATTCTGAAAACGACGAGCATGTAGCTTTTTGCCATTATTGTGACGCCAACGTCTTGTGCCAATGGCGTGTCGTTGCGAATCTCGCTGCATGGCAACCAGGCTTGCTGGCGTGTGCCCGTGCAAGAGGACTCAAGTGCAATGATTTCGGCCGTGCAACGTCGTTTCGCCAACCTCGGTATGGCAAAAAAACTGGGCTTGGGCTTCTCCCTGGTGCTGCTGCTGACGGCGCTGGTGGCGGCCATTGGCGTGTGGTCGCTGCAAACCGTTGGCCAGCGTTTCGAAGGCCTCAATGCCATGTCTTCGCTCAACAGCGGCTTGCTCAAGGTGCGCTTGATCGAGCAGGACTACGCGTTGCATGCCGACCCCAAGGCCGTCGATGCCTTGCATGCGAGCGTCGATGCACTGGCTGCCCTGGCGGCCACGCTCAAGGCCCAGTCCGCTGCCAATTTGCCGGTGATGGGCGACGTTGAGCAGGCGTTGGCCGCGTATCGCAAGGCGTTCGATGAATTTGTCGAGTTGACCCAGACCAAGGACCTGGCGCTGGAGATGGCCAGTTGGTCGGTTTCCAGCGTGGCCAATAACCTCGATGTGCTGCAAGCCGGCCTGGCCGACGATGGCGCCTATGGCCTTAAGGAAAGCCAGGGCAAGGAGGGCGCCGAGTTTATCGAGCAGGCCGGGCAGGTCAGCCAGGTCTCGCGTTTGATGCTGCAAGCCATGAACGAGGCGCGGGTGCGCCTGGACCAGAGCCGCAAGGCCGATGCCGACAACGCCGAGCAGGGCAAGATCGAACAGGCCGACCAGGCACTGGCGCAGGTTGAGCAGTTGAAAACCTCGGTCAAGGACGCGGGTTACCAGACCGTGCTCAATGAGGTGTCCGGGCATATTGCCGCTTTCAGCGAAAAGCTCGGTGAGTACACCGGTTTGCTGGCTCAGGAAAAAATCGTCTACAAGCAATTGCATGAGCGTGCCGACCAAGTGGTCAGCCGGGTCAACCAGGCGTATGCCGCCGAAGACCAGTCGATGCAGGCGCAATTGCGCAAAAGCACGCTGCTGATCATCGGCTCCTCGGCGTTGGCGTTGTTGGTGGGGCTGATTGCCGCCTGGCTGATTACCCGCCTGATCGTGGCGCCGCTGCGCAGTGTGATCGCGGTGGCCCAGCAGATTGCCGCAGGAGACCTGAGTGGGCGGATGGAGGTCAGTCGCCGTGATGAAATCGGCCAGTTGATGCAAGCGATGCAACAGATGGGCACTGGCTTGAGCCAGATGGTCAGCGGCCTGCAGGCCGGCATCGAGCAATTGGCCAGCTCTGCGCAATCACTTTCCAGTGTCACCGAACAAACCAATGTAGAGGTCAGCAGCCAGAAAGAGGAGACCGAACAGGTCGCCACGGCGATGAACCAGATGACCGCCACCGTGCATGACGTAGCGCGCAACGCCGAAGAAGCCGCGCAAGCGGCGCAGACCGCCGATGCCAAGGTCGACAGCGGCCAGCAGGTGGTGCGTCAGAGCCTGCAGCGCATTGAGTTGCTGGCGTCCTCCAGCACCAGTGCCAGCGCCAGCATCGACAGCCTCAGTGCCGAAATCCAGCACATCGGCACGGTGTTGGGGGTGATCAAAAGCGTCGCCGAGCAAACCAACCTGCTGGCCCTTAACGCCGCCATCGAGGCCGCCCGCGCCGGCGAGCAAGGCCGCGGCTTTGCGGTGGTGGCCGATGAGGTGAGGGCGCTGGCCAAGCGCACTCAGCAATCGACCGAGGAAATCGAGCGGTTGGTGAGTACGTTGCGCAGTGCGGCGCAGTCTTCGGTGCAGCAGATTCAGCAAAGCGGCGAGCTGGTGAAACTGGCCGTCAGCGATGCGCTGGAAACCGAGAGCGCGTTGGGCAGCATCGCCGCTGCCGTCTCCCTGATCCAGCAGATGAATCAGCAGATTGCAGCCGCCGCCGAGGAGCAAAGTTCGGTGGCCGAAGAGATCAATCGCAGTGTCACCAGTATCCGCGCGAGTGCCGACCAATCGGCGCTGAGCATGCAAGGCAACGCCGCGTCGAGCATTCAGCTGGCGCAGCTGGGGGCCGAACTCAAGGGCATGGTGGGGCACTTCCGCCTTTGATCAGTGAGCAAAGGCGGAGCCGTACGATCAGGCGTTGTTGGCGAGGAAGGTCAGCAGGGCTTCGTTGACGAAGTCCGGGTTTTCGCGGCTGGAGATGTGCCCGGCGTCTGGAATCAGGGTCAGGCTGCAACCGATCAGTACGGCCATTTCCTCGGATTCGGCGGGTGGGCGTGGTTTGTCCTGCACACCGTACATGATCAGGGTGGTGTCGGTGTCCAGGCGGTGCAGTTGGTCGAGGATATCGGCGCGGCTGAAGATCTGGCGGCCCAATGGCACGATGCTGTCCAGCAAACGCTCCTTGGAGAAGGCTTGCAGCGACCGGCGGAAATCCTGGTACAGCGCCGACTCGCGGTCGATGCCTGGCCGGAAGAAGATCGGTGCGATCACATCCAGCAACGGCTCAGGAATGGCACCGGCGTCTTCGATCATCTTGAACAGCGAGAAATAATACTGGCGCGTGGCCTCGGGCTCGGCGCCGAGGTAGGTGTCCATCAGCACCAGGCTGTTGATGCGTTGCGGCGCCAGCAACGCCAGGCGTGCGCCCCACATGCCGCCCACCGACAGGCCCACCAGGTTGATTTGTGCAATGTCCAACTGGTCCAGCAGGGCCAGGGTCTGGCGCGCCAGATCGTCCAGGGACTGGGTTTGGGCCGGCAGCGCGCCGGACTCACCATGGCCCCAGAGTTCGGGGACGATCACGCGGTACTGTTGCGACAGGGCTTCGATTTGCGGCGCCCACATGTTGCGGTCCCACAGGTAGCTTGAACCCAGCAGAACGACCGGGCCGGTGCCCTGGTCGACGTAGTGCAGCGGTTGTCCATCAATGACGGCGACAGGCATAGCAGGCCTCTGACTTCACGGAGTTAGGGGCACTTTTTTACGCTAGTCGGGGGCGGGGGGATAGGTGCAAAGTGATGGCACTTTATTGTGGCGTGTTGCGTTGGGGGCATATCCGTTATTTAGGTAACGGCGGCCTATGGTTCCGCTCTTACAGCGGGTCACTTTTGTAAAGACCGGAATGCCGGCCCAGCCAAAAGTAAGCAAAAAGTCTTCGCCCCAACACTCGGTGCCTCGCTTAGGCTCGGCATGCCCGCAATCCGCCAGTGATTTGGGGGGGGGGGGGCGCCGCGATGGGCCATCCTTGGCCCAGCGCGGCTAAACCGGCATCTCTGCCGGTTTATCCCCCAAATCCCTGTCGAATTGCGGCCATCGTGTTTGACGGGGCGATTTCAGATCAAGATCAAGATCACAAGCGCAGATCAAAAGACCGCTGACTTCGTCATCGAAAAGGATGTAAGGGCCGGAGCAACAGCAACAGCAGAGCCATACTCGGTCAAAGGTGGGAGCTGGCTTGCCTGCGATAGCATCAACTCCGTGTACCTGATACACCGAGGTGTCTGCATCGCAGCGATGCGGCGACCCGACAAGCCAGCTCTCACAGAAAAGCAGCTATTCAGTGCATGCAAATCCGCAGCCGACCTCATATTCAAAACTGCATGCGGTCAACTGTGGGAGCGGGCTTGCTCGCGAATGCGGTGGATCAGTGACAGATGAATTGAC